>JBELAC010000039.1:0-25253 GCA_049509215.1 Terriglobales bacterium | reverse complement strand
CCATCCCGAACACGGAAGTTAAGCCCCGCTGGGCCGATGGTACTGCACGCGAAAGTGTGTGGGAGAGTAGGTAGTTGCCGGCATAAATAAAGGCCACGTTCTTAATTGAGCGTGGCCTTTTCTTTGTGGCGAAGTGTATAGAGTTCATCCAGCGCGGTATAGTTTAAGAGATCGAGCCCTCGAACAAAGAGCTTCGTATGCAGCTAATTAGCTATTCAGTTCGAAATTTTCCTCCTCTGTCGACCTTCGAGGCGAACGGCCTTTCTGAAGTGGTCGTGTGACCTGCCCCCTGCTTTCGTTCACGTGAGAATACGACAACTCTGTTCGTCTCCATCTCCGGTTTGAGCCGGGATGGGGGAGCCCTCCAGCTGCTACGCGCCTTGAGGGACTGCTTGCTGCTCTGGCATTTCTGCCAAACGCTGACTTGCGAGCGAAAGCAGAGGCAGTAACCCAGCGAGGCATCGCATTTCTACTGCGAATGCAGATCGGTTCTGGGTCCTATTCAGGTGGCCGGGTGCCCCACCCATCGCGCACTTTGCGATGGGTGGGATTCTCCGGCCTTCTCAATCTAAGGATTTTCCTTACGCCGCTGTCTGCACCCTGTACGCCGGCGCAAACTCCTCGGCGACGAACGTTTCGAAGGTTGTAGGTGTCGTCGTGGACGCCGATCGCGGTTCCAGCGCCTTCATGTGCCCGGAATTCAGCGCCCCCGCCATCTCCAGAATCAGTCCCACAAGGTTGGCCGACATCCCCATCTGCACCATCGCTCCTCGCAGTTGCTCATCGGGAGCCTGCACATATCCGAGCGACGGCTTGCCGATCGCTTTGCCGACGATGGATGCCACCTCCGTGTAAGTCAGATCGCGTTGTCCCTGCAGTTCCCGCGAGTGCTTGCCGCGCAGGTCGCCACTCAAAAGCGCTTCGGCAGCCGCGGCGCCAATATCTTCCGCCGCGATCATGGGAAGCTTCAGTTCCGGACGCACTGGCCCCGCCATACTTCCCATCATCCGCACGACCGCCACCTGCGGCAGCGTATTCTCCATGAAATATCCTGCGCGTAAATGGAGAACATCCACGCCTTCAATCTGATTCAGTTTCTGTTCGAGGTTGTAAAGCCCAACGACGGGCCCGCTGCCGCTCGCCTTGTCGGCCCCAATGCTGCTCAGCGAAACAATGTTTTTCACTCCCGCGTTCTGAACGGCAGCAGCGATGGCATCGCTGGCGCGATCCTGAAATGCGCGATAGTCATTCGTGGTGGTGTTGGGAGGAACCATAACGTAAGCCGCCTGCGCCCCTTTGAACGCTCTTGCTAACGTGGGCCCGTCCGTGACATCCCCCACAAAAATCTCGCCGCCTTCCGCCGCAAGAGCCTGCAGCCGCTCCGCACTTCTGCCGACGACGCGCACCTTCTGTCCATTACCCAGAAGCGTCTTCGCCACAATGTGTCCCGTGTTGCCGGTTGCTCCAAGAACGACGTACATAAAACCTCCAGTCACGGTTTTGGATGCGGAGGTTTGGTCACGCGCTTCAGAAAGATGTCGAGCGAAGGAAACATGAAGTGGCCGTACACGGAAAGCAGGCGAGAAGTACAGCACGATTGCGGCTTTTTCTCTTTATGCGCACCCTCTGACAACGCGCTATTTCACGGTAATCGCAACCGTGGCGCTCGCCGTCTGGAACGCTCCATCCTTCGCATTCACCGCAAAGGTGTAAGAATCGCTCGATCCCGCCGTCAGCGGAACATAAGTCAGCGACGAGCAGTGATACCATCCGTCGCTGCTTGCCGTGCATCCGTGGTTTGGTGTTGATACCGGCGAGTGGCTCGCAATGTCCGCGCCGCTCTGGTTGCACGTCACTATCCCATTCGCACTCGCCGTAACCGCCACGCACGTTCCGTTCAAGCTCGCATCATTGGCCGAGCTGCCCGAGCCGTAATTGATGAAGTTACTCAGGACAATCGTCTGTCCAACAACCGGAACCGTGTTCGCATCCAGCCCCATTGCCGGATTGAAACTCGCCACTCCGCTGGTTCGCGAAACCGTCTGCACCAGGAACGGCCCGCTGATCGTTCCATCCCTGCCAAGAATGATTCCCGATCCCGCTGGCGACGGTGCGCTCGTGCTCCAAAAGCTCTTATAAGGGGACGCCCCGCCGCCTGAGGCGCCGTATCCTCCCAGCACGCCGCCCGTGCCAAGCAGGTTCATCAATGACGCTTCGTATCCCGCCCCCCCCACGCCCGTAGTCGAAGAAAGCGAGACGGACGACGAACTGAAAGCCAGCGCGTAGTAGAAGATGCTGTGTGCCTGTGCGAGTGGAACACTGACCAGTGAGGCCAGAGTGGTCAGGTCAGCGCCCGGATTCTTGCCCGTAGCTTGCCGTGTAGCAGCATCCGATGCCGTGCCAATGTAAGTCGGACTGGTAATCATGAAGTTGGCCCCCGTGTACGGCCACGCCGTGTACGTGTTCACAAACGGCCAGTTAGAGAATATGCCGGGGAATCCGCTCGTCAGATCGACGTTACCTGTAAGCGTTCCCGCTCCCGGCCCAACTCCGCTTCCCGAGTTATACGGAGACTGATTCCCTCCCGCCCCGTTGACCTCGCTCTGCAATTCTCCCGTCAGGTTCCCAATCGCCCGATAGTTACAACTCGTCAGGTCACGCACGGAAATCGAATCGCCCACTACCAAAGAGCATGCCGCAGATGGAGAAGTGCAGGTCGTGAATCCGGTCGTGCTCGCCGCAGACAGGATAAGATTCTGACCGTTCTTCGTAACGAAGTACGACGACAGCGCGGGCGTAAAAGTAAACGCCGTTCCCGCCGCTACCGCGTTCAAAGCAATGCCGCCAGCTAGATCGCCCGCCGCGTCGTTCAGCGTTCCCGATTCATCCAGGGTCGTCGCGCAAGAATCCGTCTGATAACTGTTCGCCAGTCCGGTTAGTCCCGTCCCGCCGCCCGAAGGATACGACGTAAGCGGTACACCACCCACCGCACTAATGTCCGAACCTTGCGAGTGCTCCACATTCACGATTGGAGCTGGCCCAACATTGTCGTGAATGTAGAAGCCCGTCAGGTACTTCACGTCCGTGTCGTCGTTCTGGGAGACCATCCCGCCGATGCACCCACCGTTCGCCCCGCAATTATTCTGCGGAATGATGTCGTTATGGCCAATTTCGATGGCGTTGACTATAGAGCCATTCTGCCCATTTCCAATCGCTACACCCGTGCTGGCTTCGTAAGGGCCGGTTCCGTTCGTCATCTCGACCGATGCCCCGATCATGGCATTGTCGTGGATGATAACCGTGTCCATTCCCGCCGATTCATCTTCACAGTACGCCGATTTTCCCGTACCGATGATAATTCCGGCGGTCGTGTTCTCAAACTGGTTGAAACGAACGACGCCATTGTGAACCGCCGCGGTTGGGTCTGGCCCAGGCACACAGGAATACACCGCCGTCCCTGTCTGTGCCGCCGGAAACGCGCCGTCATACGGCAGGATGCGTGCCGTCGTGTTCAGGTTCATGCCCGACTGGCTGCAGCCATTCACTCCATCGCAAAAGCGATACTGCGTTTCAAAGTCTGCTCGCGACGAATCGTTGATGTAGAGAATGCACCCGCCCGGAGGACATGGATAGTCAGGATTTCCCTTAATGCCCGCAGGACTACACCCCGCTGCCGCCGCTGCTGCTGCTGTGCTCCCGCTCCCACCGCAGACGTTGCAGTACACGCCGCCGCCGCACAGATTCGCAAAGCTACCCGATGTGGCCGTCACAACCCCATCCGTGCCGTCAAACGTGACGCTCAACGCCGACTTGGCGTTCTGGTTCTTCGGATCAATCAGGAACGTAGGACCATCCTGATTCTCCTGCGGCCCCTGCCAGTCGTTAAGAACAACATTCCCCTCATAGATGAAACTTTGTCCGTTCTTTAATTCACCCAGGTTCTTCACCTGCGCGTAGTAGGGGTAATCCGGATCAGTGTTGACTGGGATCATCCAAATGAGCGGCTTTATGCTGACGTTGCCGCGAATCTCAATCCCGGTTGAAACTGGCGTTCCCGGCCCCGCGCCTCCGCCGCCAAACATCCAGGACTCGCCCGCCGACGCGAGCACCGAGTTCCAAATCTTATGCGGCCCATCTTGAAAAGCTCCCGTTCCCGCGTGATACGCCTGCGAGTCTATGCACACCTGATTGCAGTAAGTGTCGTAGTCCCATGAACTAATCAGCGCGACCCACTGCGAGTTATCCGCATAGATGCCCGCCTGCGTTTCGTCGTTCAAACCCGTGCTCTGCTGCCCTGCGATCGTCAACTGCGTCCCGTGGACGATGTCCCGATCAAAGATGACGTGATCTGCGCCCTGCACTGTCGCTCCGCCGGGTGCCATCGACACCAATCCGCCGCCCATGATGGTGCTCGCGTTCTTGGTAACTTCCAGTCCGATCAGCCGATAGTGCGTAGCCCCTGATGCAAACTGCAATGGCGCGGAGTTGTTTGTGCTTGATGTCAGTTGCGCGGTCAGAACCGTGGGATAACCAGGACAGGAGTAACTTGGATACCCCGGCGCGTTATATCCATTCGTCGCGTCATTTGAGATTCCCGCAATACAAGGAGTCGCTTGCACGTGCTCTGCCGGGAAGTTGGAGTTGCCGGTCTGCTTGCCGGCGATCGGCACATCCGAGCTGACCACATAAATCCAGTTGCTTCCCGTGCAACCCACTGCCGGAAGAGTAAACGGCCCCACAAACGAAACACCCGCTGCCAGCGAGATGATCTCGCCGCAATTGGCACTCGTCATACCGGCCAAATGCGAAGTCAGCGCCGCCGCGGTGGAAATCGACACCACCGATCCGCTCGCCGGAGTCGCATCCATCCCCGTGTACATGCACTGAGCCGGAAGAGTCGCCACACCATCCGTCGCTCCCCAGGTCGGCGTCCCCTGTGTCATCTCCGTCCCGCTCGCCTTCGGACAGTAAGCGTTCTCGCCCACCGCCTCAACGCCGTACTGCACCCCCAAAGACTCGAAGCCAGAAGAAACTCCGCGCCCCGAAGAAACCGTCTGCCCATAAGCTGAAGCGCACAAAACCACCACCATCACGATTGTTTTCATCGTTCTTATCTCCACAAACGCGTTGCACCGCCTCACCCCGTCGACCAAGCGGGAAGTGAGCAGAAAGGTTTTTCCTTCGTGTACCTCTGTGCCCTCCGTGGTAAAACACCTCCCAAACGGAGCCATGACCATGACGGCTGACGACCGACAGCTGATGACTCACAGCTGATGGCTGAAGGCTGATGGCTGGAGCCTGCCACGCTATAATGTTTGTTTGCCTCCCGCCGTCAGAGCGGGCTTTATAGAGAGGGAACTATGCCGACCGAAGTCGTTATGCCCCAGATGGGGGAGTCGATTTTTGAAGGAACCATCACCAAGTGGCTGAAAAAGCCCGGTGATAAAGTCCAGCGCGACGAGCCATTATTTGAAATTTCGACCGATAAGGTCGACGCCGAGATTCCCGCTCCCGCCAGCGGCGTCCTTCAGGAAATCAAGGTCGCAGAAGGCAATACCGTCCAGGTGAACACCGTCGTCGGCGTCATCGGCGAAGGCAACGGAGCCTCCGCTCCAGCACCAGCTAAAGCATTCGCGCCGGCTTCTGCGCCTGCGCCTGCCGCTCCTGACCAAAGGCAGGCCGCTCCCGCGCCTGCTTCGGCCGCCGACGTCGAAGAGGAAGAAAGCTCCGACGTGCGCTCCTCCCCGCTCGTGCGCAAGCTTGCCCGCGAACACAATATCGATCTCGCAAAACTCCACGGCACCGGCGGCGGAGGTCGCGTCACCAAGCAGGATGTCCTCGATTTTGTTGAGCACCGCACTCGGTCGACCGCGTTTGCCCCTGCTCCGGCTCCAAGTGTGGGGACGGGCATTCCTGCCCGTCCGGCCCCGCCACCAGCCCCGGCCGCAATCCCCGGCGACCTCGTCCCGATGTCGCAGATGCGCAAGATCATCGCGCAGCGCATGATCGAGTCCCGCCGCACCAGCGCTCACGTCCACTGCATGTTTGAAGTCGACATGACACGCATCGCGACCCTGCGCAACAAACTGAAAAGTGGTTTTGAGCAGCGCTACGGCGCGCGCCTCACCTTCATGCCGTTCTTCGTCCGCGCCGCTATCATCGCCCTGCAGCAATATCCAATCGTCAACGCCTCTCTCGAGGGCGACAACGTTCACTATCACCAGCACGTCAATGCCGGCATCGCCGTCGCCCTCGATTGGGGCCTCATCGTCCCCGTCCTCAAAGGCGCCGACGAGCTCAACTTCCTCGGACTCCAGCGCGGCATCACCGATCTCGGCGAACGTGCCCGCTCCAAAAAGCTGATGCCCGCCGACGTCGAAGGCGCGACCTTTACCATCACCAATCCCGGCCAGTTCGGCGCCGTGTTCGGCCTGCCCATCATCAACCAGCCCAATGTCGCCATCCTGGGTATTGGAGGAATCACCAAGCAGCCTCTCGTCGTCACCGATAAAGACGGCAACGATTCCATCGCGATCCGCTCCGTCGTCCATCTGACGCTAGGCTACGATCACCGCATCATCGACGGTGCCCTGGCCGATCAGTTCATGGTCGTAGTAAAGAAGACGTTAGAAAACTGGAGCGAAGACGTCGGCTAGCGTCGTCAGGTTAAAATACTTTGTCATCCCGACCGAAGCGCCGCGGCGAAGCCGCAAGCGGAGTGGAGGGACCTTGCGTTTCGGTCCCTCGCCTCGATTGCAGATCTACCACTTCGTAGTAACTCGCAGCCCCTCCAGTTGCGCAAACGTCACCGGCGTCCCTTGCACCGCCAGCAGATTCGTCACCGCTCCCTCGATGTTTGCAATCACCTCAGGAGCTACGCCTCCGACCTTCGCCGATGCCAGAATCGACTGCAGCAAAGTCAGAACAAGACTAATCAGAGTCGTTCCGCCCATAATGTAATCTCCTTTTTTCTTTCCCACCCTTGTGACAGAGCGGCGCGCCGCCGATCAGCGGCGCAAGCGCCTTGCCAGGCCAAATCGCGCTTTGGGAAAGCACAACTCCAAAGCGGTTGTTTCAAAGCCTTAGATTGCTCCTTTAATTTGAAGTGTCAAAGTGGCGGCGTTCGCAATTGCCGCCTGCAAAGCCGCCTGCGCCGACTTTACCGGCACACAGGTTGCCGTCGGATCAGGAGGCGCCAGCGTCCCCGACCACCCGCAGTAAGTTTCGACTGCGCTAATCAAGGCATTTTCGCCTGAGACTCCTCGATTGATGACCTGGCAGATCTCTTGTCCAGGATTCGCCGAACAACTAGCCTGATACTGCGTTTGCGCGGCGATAATCGATCCCGAAAGCGCCGCCGCCGTGTCCCGGGCCTGGTTCTCCAGCGGAGAGCATCCCAGCATCGGCAACAGCGCCAAAACCACAAAAATTGCGATCAGCATTCTCATAGGTTAGCTTGCCTCCGTTCCGAAAATTGACGGCAGAACCGCGTGCAACAACTGCGCCGCCGCGTTCACCCATGCAAATGCCATGGGATGTCCAGTCACGAAATCCGGTGTGAAAATTGCCGCGCCAATCGTCCCTGCAATGGTGAATACGACCGGCCCGTACTTTGTTAGAAAGTTCATGCTTCTCTCCCAATAAAAATTCCCCGCCCGAACATCGCTGCCGAGCGGGGTCAATAAATTGATTTCCTGTTTCTTGAGCTTCGTGAGTATGCGACCCTGCTTGAAAAAGCGCACACCCGTTGAGGGCGCTCGCTCTTCGTCTCGTTACTTCGGCAAGAAATGCTCGTGCATCGCAATCAGCGCGCTCACCGCGAACGCGATGCAACCCGTCACAATCCGGTCCAAAACGTTCCTTTTAATATCGCTGCGCTCCAACGCGGTCAGCCGATCTTCCGCGAGCCGCATGCGTCCCGGCTGCCCATTGCCGACAATCATGTCGATCTTCGCTTCCACGCGTCCCAGTTTCTCCAGCACATCGAGTTGAAAGTCACTGGTCTGAATCACAACGGGAGGATGAATCCCCGCTTCATATCTGATATTTCCACTGCCATTTGTCATAGGGGATAATCCACATGCAGCGCCGCCGAATACCGCGAATACTTCGCCGGAGTGCTGCTGTCATAGCTCCGCAAAAAATAATCTTGCGCCCTCGCAAATCGAGGCAAAGTAAAAGTGCTGCTCGTAAATCGTCCAAGCAGATTCCGGTTATTCCCAGCTCCCCAGCCTGTATCCGAATACCGGACCTCGATCCCACCGCCCGATCCCGGCGTAAATCCAGCATCAATCGTGACCGTCGTCGAAGTCACATTCGTGACTTCCGCATTCGTAAGGTCCGCCAGATAAACGTTGCCCACCTGCGTCACATCGATCGCTGTCAATACCTGCGCCTGTTTCACCACAGCTGTCGCAAAAGAAAAGTCCAGCGACGGATCTCCCGCATCCACAAAATGCAGCGTGTAGCGCAATGTTTCTCCCGCGATGTCGATCACCGCCAGATCCACCTGCTTCACGATCGCCAGAAAAGAAGCTGCCCGCGACGGCACATTCACTGCCAGTCCGTCGCCCGCAAACACGTCAGCCGCTCCACCCGGCAGAAACTGTCCCCACGACTGGTACACCCCCGCCCATCCCTGCCCCGCATCATCCAGCAGGGCCAGCGCCGCGATCTCACAATCCGCCGACGTCCTCGGCACCGGAATCGCCACATGCCGCACACCTCCGCGCACCCCATCGTCCGCTCCGTTCGCATGCTGCGCAATGCTCTGCGAGTTGATCACTCGGGCCATCGCGTGTCCCCGGCTCCGGTACGTCACTTCAATCGCCTCGTTTTCCGCCGGAACATACTCCGGATAAAACTGCAGCGTCGGTGAATCCGACACGCGGCATTCCGCTCCGTCCAGCAAAGATCCCGTTTGCGTCGTCACTGGGCTCTGCGATGGCAATGCCATCCGCACCAGCGCGTCGATTGCCAGATAGATATAGGTGAATGCCACCGAGCATTGCATGTTCGCCGCATTGATCAGCGCGTACGTGCAAAATCCCGGAGCATTGCCGATCACCCCGTCATACAGCACCGTTGCCGCCGCCACCTGCGTTGCGGGATTTGCGGGATCGATGTCATGCACCGAAAGCACCACGCGCACGTCGCAAGCCACCGCCGCTCCGCCCCGCGCGTTGCCGCTCGCATGCAGCGAAGAATGAAATACCTGCTGCATCCGGTAAATCTCCGTCGGATACAGCTGCGTCGAAAATATATAGTGATGTCCCGCTTGTGTTGCCAGCGGCGTGCCCGTCAACGCCCCGCCAACCAAAGCCTGAATATTGCAATTCGTTCCCGACGGCGTGATCTGAAAACCAGCCCGGCAATTCGCAATCGCGACCGCCCCCGTGTACAAACCACCAATCACGCCATTCGACGCCGCATTAAACACGACGTCACCGTGTTCCAAAACCGTCGCGCCGCCCAGTTCGACTTGCTCCACAAAATCCAGGCACGTTTGCCCGTCCGTTCCCGTTCCCCCTGCCACCTGCAACTGCCCGCCGTTCACCGAAAAGGCCTTTTGCGGATCGATCACCACCCAATGGGTCGGATCAAGCTCCGTGTACTCCTCATCGAGAATCGTGCGGTTATACAGCGGAATCTCGTTACTCCGCGTAAACGGAATCTGCGAAAGATAAAACGTGGTCGTGTAGTTGTCCCCCACGAAATAATCCTTTACGTGCGCAGCTGGCTCCAGCTGCCCCACCACCGTTAAGTCGTTCACCAGCCGGTTTACGCACTGCAGTTGCAAATCGTCGGGACAAAACTTCGGATCGCTCTCCGCCAGCGCATACGTGTTCTGCGCCAGCGGAGCAAAGAAAAGTTTCCCGTTGTCATCCCGGTAGCAGCACCGTCCCGCAAGCCCGATCTCCACCGCCGATTCCGCCCACGTCTTCGAAGGGTCCACGCTGAAGTAGGGAATCGGATCTCCCGCTTCCACGCCGCTCAGATCGAACCACCCAGGCAGCGCGTCGATCGTCAGTTGTTGGAAAGCATTGCCCGCATTGCGATCCACAAACGGAGGATGCGGCGGCGGTGCCTTCTGATCCAGCAGCATCACATCGCTCAGCGCAACCAGTTCATACCGGTACTGCGGCCCTTGGTCTTTCCATCCGAGATACTGATAAGATGGCGCCGCCGTAAGATACCCCGTGAATAAGTCGTTGTTGTTGCTCAGCGCCAGCGTGATACGAGCCCCGCTCGCCGGAACAGCGAAACTCCCCGCGCCAGGGGCCATGTTGCCCGGCACAAGACCAACCTTGAGTTCGGCCGGACTATTCAGCTTGCGCACAATGCAAGCCCCTTTGCCGGCATCCACAAACACGGTGTAGTCCAAGGCGCCGCGCCCGTCGAGATTGTCGATCATCAATTTCATGAATTTTCAGGTTTTCCTGATGGCTGATGGCTGAAAGCTGACGGCTAGTAAACCTCTGCCCCATTCGCCGGAAAATAACTCCGATAACACAACACGACTGCCCCGTCGTTCAAATCGATCGTCGGCAGCGCCGTGAACGACGCCTGCAGCGCCATCTCTCCGATTGGTTTTTGAATCGCCACCAGGCTCTCCCGCTGCCATGCCGGCTTCACCGTGCATGGGCTGAGAATCGGATAGTAGAAACACACCCGTCCGCCCGATTCTTCTTCCATCACAAACAAGCCCGACCACTGTTGCAGAAACGCTCCGCCCTCGCGATCCACAAACGCAATCACCTGCTGCACCGATGCCCCCGAAGCCGGCGGCCCTCCCGCCAATGCCTGTTCCAGCACCAATGACGTACTGGTGATCTGCGCGACGCGCGCCACATTGAACGTCACTCGGCGCACGTAGTTCGCGTCATTTCTCACGTCTGCCGGATTCTTCACATACGCCGCCGCAATCCCCGTGCCCACATATCCAATCTGCTGCGCATAGTCCACATCGCAGGCCACAAGATCGCCCGCCGCGAATCCCGCCACCGCCCCCGCGCCCAGGATTAATTCTTCCGCGGTCGATCCCGCCAGCACCGGCACCGCCGCCAGCGGAACTCCACCCGATCCCGCCGGTGTCGCGCTCGGATCCGTCGCCAGCACGTTCATATGTTCCGCGCCGCCCGCCAGCGCCATCTGCAACTTTCCCCAGTCCCGGAATTCAAATTCAATTCGCGCACCCAAAGCGTGACGCGCCTGTGCCGAAACTGCCCCCGCCGATCCTCCCGGCAATCCTTCAATTTGCGATGTGCTGGTGCGCTCAAAGTTCTCAACCCACCCCAGGTCAATCCACGGCGCGGGCGGCGCATCCAGTTCAAATCCGCTCTGTTGCGATGGATCGAAAATCGCCGTCGGCCCATTCACCCGATCCACCGCCGCGAAGTAAGCGCGCGTTTGCCTCGCGATCGGCCGCAGTCCCGCCCGCGTCATGCTTCCACGTCCGGCAGGAAGAAATAAACTTTCAACTGCGCGTAATGCGCGATGCGCGCCGTCCCGGCGCTCCACTGCTGCTTCGCGATCGGCGTATCTCCCGGGTCATTCCCCAACTCCGGCACGGTCCAGAAAATTCCCGATCCCAGATCCGCACTCGGACTCTGGCTGTAATCAAGCATCTCCGTGTGCGGCGGATCGCAAATACTCAGCAACTCCGAATCCATCTCCGCCAGCATCCGCCCGCGATCCACGCCCGACCCGCCGCTGCCTTCGCTCGCGTACCAGATCGAGCATTCAATCCCCAGCATCGGCCGCGAGCTTTCCGCAATCAGCACTTCCCCCCAGTCCACATAAAAAACGCCCGTCTGCGCCTCCCCAAATCGCGGTTCCATACTTTCCCGGACCACGATTCCCGGCACCGTGACTCCATCAATCACAATCGTCCGCGCCGGATCTAATGCCGCCAGCCGCGCCCGCAGCGCCATATAAAAACTGTCCTTAGCCGCCTGCATATCTCTCCTCGATCTGCAATTCCCTTGCTGTCTTTTCGCTGATCGTTTTCTTCGTTGTCATCCTGAGCGGAGCAAGAACTTCACGAAGTGAAGTTTTGCGGAGTCGAAAAACCCCTAAGCCCTCAAGCTGCGCGCCCCAGGTTGCTTTACCTGATGGCTGACGTCTGATCGCTGAAAGCTGTCCTAAGCCACCGCCAGCACGCGATACAAATACGCCACGCCGTCAAATCGTTCCGCGATAAATCCCTCAATGTGGAACATCTCGCCCCGGTACACGACCCCCAACGCCGTCTCGAACAGCACATCCGCCGATGCCACATTCCGCTGGCTCACCTGCTGCACCATCGCGGAGCGTCCCACCAGCAACTCGATCCGCCGCCTCGGTCCGTTGTTCTCTGTCGTCAGTTCCCGCACGATCACCGGAGCAATCGGAGCCTGCACCACGCCGGGATCCACCAACCCCAACTCCGTCACGGCATCTGCTGGCATTCCGGCCGCCGCGAACAGCAGAACCACTTCCGTCCCGCCCAGCGCCCGTACCAGCGCGTCCGCTGCCCGTGCCGCTGCACATCCGGAAATCCCCGTCATCGTCATCCCACTTTCTGCGCAACATACGGCGCCAGTAGTTCCCGCACGGTGTCATCCAGCAGCGTGTCCGCGAAATACCAGAACTGCAGATTCGTCATCACGCTCTTCTTCACATTCAGTCCTGGCGTCGCCTGCGCATTTCTCACCAGTTGTGCGCACGCCACTTTGACCGGATCTGGGATCGGATCCCATCCCGCCGTGTAAACAATCTCCAGCTCGTTGAATGCCCACGACAGCACGTTTAGCGGCAGCGTGACTTCTCCCGTGTCGCCGAAATAATCCAGGTCGGCCGGATTCAAATCCGCCCACGTTCCGGGAATTCCGAACGCAATCGCCGCAGCCCACTCCAGCCCTTCGAGCGATGGGTCGCCCCGTCGCGGCATCCCATAGCGCGCCCGCGCCGAGACAATCGGCGTGGTTGCCGGCGCAACCGCCGCCAGCGGCAGATACGTCAATCGCACCGGACGCTCACCGTCCTCGCAGCGCAATCGTTCCGTGTACTGCGCGACTCCCAGCGTTACCCTCCGGCAATGCGTGTCCACGACCGTCGACGCCGACGTAACCCACGCCAGCCTGGTCGTCGCCTCCAGTCCATAACTTTCATATTCCGACGGCTGCAAATAATTCATGCTCTTTCCCAGTCCTTAACGAAGATCAAAAATAAGAAAGATTGAAAATAAAGAAGAACCGGAAATGACGCGGGTGCCCCAACTCAAGCCATCTGTTGGCTTGAGTGGGAACTCCCGCGCCCAACCGCGTCCGCCAAGTTTGCTGACGGCTGATGGCTGAAAGCCGTCAGCTATCTGTCCACCTTCACCTCGTAATGCGCATACGACGCGCCCTTCACCACCGGAGCGCCGAATTTCACGACCACGCTTTGCGTCATCAGCGAACTCGGCAATCCCAGCTTAAAGACCCGCGGATTCGCGTCCGTCAGCCAGTGATACTCGATCAGGTCTTCCGTCACGATGTACGCCGGCAGCACCGCAGTCCCGCTCCCCGGCGTTCCGCTGTAAGGCAACGCCCACTCGGGAATCAGCGGCAAGTCGCCCGCCTGTGTGCTGAGCGTTTTCACTGTCAGCCCGCCCGTGATCTGCGACGTCGACATGACCACGTTGAACTCCGCCTTCATCTCCTGGTCGATCAGATCCAGCAGAACCGGATTCGCATAGATTGCCGTCGGCCTCACCTCAAACGATGAATTCGACACCATCTGCGCGATCGTGGTCTTCAGTCCATTCACGATGCTCGCGGTCGTTCCGATCGTTACGCTGTTGCCGCCCGCCTCGATCTGCCCGATCACGCCGAAATACTGCGGTGTCGTCGGATTGCTCAGCGAAGTGTCGCTCCCATTCCAAAGTGCAACATCGTGCGTGCGCATCAACCCCTCAACCGAATCCGCCAGGTCCTTGGCCTGCAGGTAAGCAAACTGGCTCTGCTGCGTTCCGACTTCCAGGTCGAACAGGTTGTAGTTGATCTGCGACACCAGCGCCTTCAGCGGAACGCTGCGCTCCACTCGCGTTGGAGTCTGCAACGTCGGCTGAATATTCCGCGGATCGACGAATGCCTGCGCCGCGGTCGGCGACGGAATGGCCGTCTCCTCGAAGAACCGCGACGGATGCCCCGTTGCCGGAACCTGCTTCATCCGCTGCCCGAACACCCCGCGTCGCCGCACGATGTCAAAAATTTCCGTCTGATACCGGTCAATCTCGATTGCGCCCGGCCCCAGAAAATCCGCCGCCGCATGCAAATCCAGAAAATTCGCCTTCATGTCTTCTCCTCAATTAAGTGTGATTGGAAATTCGTTCGGCACGTGCTGTGAACCCCATTGTCGAAACATCACGCCGAATGTCCGATTCCTCGCCTTAGGAAAGTGTGCCGAGGATATTGTTCGTGAGTGTGAGCGCTGGGTCCGCCGCATCCAGGTTGGCGGCAATCAATCGCAGCGCTCGTTTCAGGTCGGTCCCCGCTGCCAGTGCCGTTGCCGCCATGCCGTTCAGGTCGACGTCGTCCGTGGCATGGGCCTTGGCGGCGCTGGCCGGCGTGAAAGTAGATCCCGCCAGCGTTCCAAGATCCGTGATAACTTCCGTGCTGTTCGCCATAACATTCTTCTCCAGTTGACAATTCGTTAAGATCGACTTTGCGGGTGCGTCCCGCCAAACAAAAAGGACGCGATCTCTCGCGCCCTCCCTGATTGCTGACGGCTGATGATTGAAAGCTGTTACTCGATCATCCCCGCCCGTGCCAACTCCGACTTCACCGCGATTCGCTGCTCCACGCTCAATGCCGCGAGCGTCTTATTCAGCATTCCCGGATCCAGTTTCTCTCCCTCCACCTCGTTCTTCGCGATCAGCGCCGCCACTACGGGAGACAGCGTCTTTCGCGCCATCCGCGAAGCCTGCGCCTTCAGATCGGCGTTCGACTTCTCGAGCTCCGCCACCCGCGCCTGCAACTGGGTGCCCCACGTCTCGCGGTTTTCGAGACGTGGGTGTTCCGGGGAACATTCCCTTTGCGCGATGCTTTCTTCAACTGCCGCCACGATCCGGTCCACCTTGGCATTCAACATTTCCTGTTGCGCGTCCAGTTTTCCCAGAACGCGATCCAATGTCTCCGAAGCCGCCGCCAGCCGTTCCGCTGCCGCCATCATCTGAGTCACCATCTCTTCATTCATCTCCATCCTCCATTTGCGACCGCATCTTCGCAGCCTCATGTTTTCTACTGTTGTCATCCTGAGCGAGGATTGCCGCTCACGAGGTGAGCGGCAACCGCAGTCGAAGGACCTCTACCTTCTCTGCTGCAGCCTCTCACGCCTCCACTTCCTCACCCCAACTCAATCCACGTCGCCCCATACGCCGCCTTGTCCCGCCGCAACACCGCCGCTCCCGTAAAGGTCACCCGATTCAGCACCCACACCTTCGCCTGAATGTCTTCCACCAGCGCGTCCGCAATTTCGTACGACATCCCCAACTCGATTTGTGTGGCGCGGACACTCTTGTCCGCGCGGCCCGAACCCCCAGCGCGCCCGTTCTTCGCATAGTGGAGTGGATCGCCCTCTTCTCGTCTATAGTGACCGCTGACCGCTGACGGCTGACGGCCGACGCCTTTCCCAATCTCCTCCACCATCTCCGGAAAATCCCGCCCATAGAGAAATCCGCCAATCGCAATCTCGCGCCCCACAATTTCCGCTCGTGTGATCACGCCAATTTTCCGCCGCGTGTCATGAGCATCCAGCCGCGGAGTGTAATCAAGCCCCATCCCCAGCAGCGACGGAATCGCAGCCTCCGCCGCCTTCTTCGTCAGCAGCACCCGATGTCCTCGCGCCCCCGCCGGAGCCTTATCGGATACCGCGTCCACCAGCGTCAGCACTCCTCGAAACCCCACCCGGTTCGGATGCCCATGCACCACCGGCATCTCAATCGCCATCGACTCCAACGACAATCCCATCTTCCGCTCCTTAATTCGTGTGGCGCGGACACTCTTGTCCGCGTGACCCTTGTCCCAACCCGCCATCCTCCTGATTTCTTGTCATCCTGAGTGGAGCGCATTGCGGAGTCGAAGGAACTTGTGTTCCCGCCCCGGCGAGAAGAAGTTTCCCCCATGCCCGATCCGTCACCTGCCGCGCCTTACCTGACGGCTGAAGGCTGATGGCTGAAAGCTTTCACCTCTGCAATCTGACCTCGAACCTCTGCCCTCACACAATCTCCGCCAGTCCCCGCGCCCGTCTCACCTCATTCACCGTGAGCACGCCATTCCGCAGCAGGATCTCGTCGATCTGTGCCTGCTCCATCTCATCGCTCGCGTCTACATCGGTGAACACGAACTCCAGGTCGTTCCATCCGAGCTTTTTCCCGATCGCATCCCGCGTCAGATGCTCCGCCACCAGTCGCGCCGTCGGCACAATCGCCGACCGGAACGCCATTTCCGTCATCTCCGCCGCCGTTGCCCGGTTCACATCGCTGGTTACACCCAGAAACTGCGCCGGCAAATCAAAAGCGTCCGCAATAATCCGGATCAGAAATTCCTGCCACGCCAGCCGGAGGTCTGCGTCGGTCCCCGCCGCGAACCGCAGCACCTCCGGCTTCGCCTCGGCCGACAAGATCGGCACCCGCCCCGTGCCCTCGATCTCGTCCTGCCACCAGCGAATCAACCGCTCATGATTCGCAGGAGTCATTCCCTGCAGCCATAGCGCATACTGCACCACCGAATTCGCAGCCAGCCGCCCCGCATACCGATGTGCGGACAAAAATGTATTGATCGTCTCGAACGCCACCTCCACCCGCCCCAGCCCAAACGGTGTGTGCGTCCGCGCATTCAGCCGGATGTAGCTCAGCTCGTCATCGTTCAGAACAATTTGCCCGTCCGCCCCATACAGCCCCGTTACCTGCGCATACCGGGGAGAATCCGGCCGCCCATTCCAATCCGAAATAATCCGGATCGTAGCCCCATCCACCGGCCACATCAGCAGTGGCCCGTGTGCGGCAGGCATTTCCTGATGGCTGATGGCTGAGGGCTGACCGCTCACCGGCAGTTCCCATCCCTCTACCTTGTCGATTTCCACCGCTCCAAACCCGCCAACGATCACGTCCTCCAGAACCTGCTCGATAAACGACCGGAAAGAATCATCCGGATTCGGCGCCTCAAAATTCGACGTCAGGATGCGCACGCGCTCCGCTCCATCCGGAATCTGTTCCAACGACCGCCCGCTCCGCGCCTGGATCCTCCACCGCATCCCAGCAATCCGATCCTTAATCACATTGATCGCCCGCCGCGCCACCGGAGTCTCCGCAAACCGTCGCAGATTCGCCGGCGTAGGCTTCGGCAACAGGTTGTGTGACGCGGACACTGCTGTCCGCGATCCGCCCGGCACGATCGACGCGGGAAATCCGCCATATGAGAACGGGGCCAGGTTCGACCCCGCTCCCATCGTGCGTCGTCCCGCTTGCCCTCTACGCGCGAACAAGTTCGTGGATACCCACTCCCGCACCGACACTTCTCCCACCCGGCGTATAACGCCGCGAACCGCCTCTCGAATGTTCATTGATCTCCGTCCGTGTAGGGCGGACACTCCCGTCCGCCGCAGTTCGCCCAACAACTTGTCATCCTGAGCGCAGCAGATTGCAGCGCGAAGCGATGCAATCCGCGGAGTCGAAGGACCCCTACTAAGTAAGGTGAATTGTGACTGCCTTAAGGCGTTCTCTTCCCAAAAACAAACGGCGCAGCAAACGCTGTGCCGCATTGCACATTGAAGGTTTTACCTCTGCAATCTGACCTCTGACCTCGCTTAGGCCTGCAGCTCTCTCTTCACCTCTTCCGCAATTTCCCCCATCTCCTCCACGCTCCGCACCCGAATCTCATTCGCCCTCAGCATTGCGATCCCGGAGGCCACCTCTCCCGCCGACCGTAGCGCCTGCTCGCCGACCACAGCCGTCATCAACGCTTCTTCTCCCCGCTTCCGCATTCCTTCCCCAATCGTCGCATACCGATACGCCAGCGTCACAGCCGGATCGCGGCTCACATTCAGCGCCAGCGCCTGGAGCATCTTCAGCGACTTCCCAACTCGATAACCAAAATCCACCCGGAAAGGATCGTTCTCTCCCGTGAACTCCGTCATGTCGAGATCGCGTAGCATCATCTCCAGCACGCCCGCATCGGCGAGTCCATCTTTCATCCTCGCGACGATCCCAATTCTCCCCAACCGCTTTGACCGCTCCACCGGCGCCATCGAAGCCAGAAAATCCCTCTCCACAACGCCCATCTCCGCCGCCGGATTTTCCACCAATACCGCCTTCACCGGCCCCACATCAAACACACTCCCAAACTTCTGGTCGAGCAACTGCAACAGATCTTCACGGCTGTGAATGTCTCTCAGTCCCTCACGAACCGCTGTCTCGAGACGCTCAAAAATCTCCAGCTCAAGATTCGGAGCAAAGCATTCCACCCTCTTCCAATCCCGCGTAAAGCGCAGCTCCGCAAAGTCGCCGCCCGGTTCAAACATCATCGCGCCGACCGTCATGTAATCATTCAGCAGCGCATGCGGAACCACCCGTAGCCATAACAATTCGAACTGTCGCTTCTCAGCCATTTATGTTTTTCTTGGCGACCTCGGCGTCTCGGCGGTGAGTTTCACCTCACGCCTCCTCCTTCCACTCCGGAAACGGCCTCCGCGGCGACATTCGAAACGCCTGAATCAACTCCCGCACCAGCTCCCGCCGCTCAATCAATTTCGTCACCAGCGCCTCCAGTTCGTCCCATGACGCTCCATACCATGCCGGAGGAATCTCTCCCGCTGCCCGCCAGATCGCATCCTGCTCCAAGTTTTCAATCCGCGACAGCCACGGCTCAAACGACGCCCATCCGCTCACCGCCGCGTAAACTTCATTCCTCGGATACACGCCCCGCAGCGGAAAATCCGGAAACGTCCACTCCCCTGCATTAAAGCAATATCCCTGGTCGATAAACGCCGCCGAATATTTCCGCTCCCGCATCTTCCGCCAGAACGCCGCCTGCCGCCCGTCCGCATTGCAGGTCCACTTATCCAGCGCCAGGATTCCCGCAAACGTCTCCAGATTCCGCACCCGGTCCAGCATCTCCGGAGGCAGATAATCAAACACTTGCCCCTGCACCGGATCCACCACAAATCGCGATCCAAACTGCAGCCCCGCTTCCACGCGGATCTCCGTACTCCCCAGCATGATCGTCAACTCCGCCGTGTGCTCCACCAGCCACGCCGAAACCTCGATCACCTCCGCCGCCGGAACCGGCAGCCCCACCCGCTCCGCCAGTCGCGTAGCCAAAAACTCATTCGCCAGCACCCGCTCGTGCTGCGGATTATTCCGAAACTTCACGACGTAGTAATGTCCGTCCTCGCAGCGCATCAAGTGCCCCTGCGCCCCGCCCCGCATCCTCTTGACGTGCTGTACCGCCTGCGTCGGCATCGTGTTTTCGTGCGCTACCCGTGTGGCGCGGGCGCCCTCGCCCGCGCGGTCTGCCCGAAGCCCCGTGTAGCGCGGACACTCCTGTCCGCGCAGCCCTCAGCTACGTCCCAGGACATCATCCTGAGCGGAGTCGAAAGTTCACGAAATGAACTTTCTGCGGAGTCGAAGGACCCCGCGTTTGTCGCCTCCTCAAACCGGCGTCGCAAGACGTTCTAAGTTTTTCATGCGCCCTTTTGCAATCTACCGCTTCAACTCCCCTTCGCCTGTGACCCCCGCCACACGCAAATTGTTCAGTTTTTTGCCGTCGCCGACTATTGCTTCGAACCCTTCCCTGCGTGGTCCGCCCGGGCTGCCCAGGCAACAGCCATCGCCATCACGCAGTCATCGTGCGTCCCATGCGCGCCTCCGGTCGTTCCGTTCGCGAACCGCACAAAGGTCCTGAATTCATTGAGCAGACGCGGACTTTTGAACAGCGTGGGCTCTTCCGCCAGCGCCCACCCCAGGTTCTCAATCATCGTGGGCTTACTCTGTGCCGAAGTTAGCCAGCCGTCTCCACCGTCGTGCATGTAAATGTTCGGATAAACATGATTCCGCAAATTCGCCAGCACGGAGCCGCCATGGTTGTTCTTCTCCACAGCAATTAACGCCATGTTGTACCTACGCCCCAATCTCACCAGTTCGTCCGCCAATTCCTTCGGCGGATAGTGCCCGTGCAACTCGGCGCACTGTACTCCTTTTTCCCGATCAATGACCTGCGCACAGGAGAAATCGCCTTCAATCCCACCCCCGGCTGGATCGACCCCAATCACATACTGCCGACCATCTTGCCTTGGGAGCCAGATGAGCAATCGCCCATTGTCGTGGGACTCGACTGGCTCGCCTATCGAATCGAACGCCCGTTCCACCGCGACCAGTTCGAACACGCATTCCCCCGACGCGCGGAAACACGAAACTGGGTCTTCGGCGAATTCCTGCAGCGCTAACCCCCGCAGCGCCGCCCATTGATGACGCCGCCACGCGATCTGGTTTGCCCGCAGCCCATGGATCTCCGCCAGTTCGGTTTCTTCTTCCGTCAATTGAAACGACGGTCCAGGCTCGGACACATACGCGTCTTCAAACCACCACGGGAAAAAATGGGTGGTATATCCGGTCTCTTCGGCCCGCTGCCATTCTTCGTAAAACAATCCGCCCGCTCCATTCGGAGTCGACTCCAGCACAATCTCTCCGCCCGGAACCAGCGCGGCCCGCAATGAGGCGAGCGCATCTTCTCCGCCTCCCGCCCAACGTGAAACCTCCGTGCAATGCAGGTTGTGGATCGTTCTCCCGCGGCCAGCATTCTCCTCCGCTGAGGTTACGGAAAACTCGCTATCCAGATTTGGAAACACCAACTCGTGCACGTTGCAATGCGAGGTTTTCAACACCCCCTTGCGCAAGTCATCCGGCAGGTGATCCCAAAAACGGCGTATGATTCGGAAGATTTCCTCCGCTGCCTCCCGGTTGTGCGCCACCTGCATGCTGATCGTTCCTTTGCGGCAGATGGTATGCAAGAAGTGCCGCGCCGCAACGTAGGTTGTCATCCCCAGTTGCCGCGCCTTGAGCACGATGTTCTGGTTCGAGCACCGCCGCGAGTATTCGCGCTGCGCGCGGTTGAGAACGAACTGCGTTTCTCCCGCTTTCTTCGTCCTGATCTTCAGGAATTTTCCGATCCATGCGTCGCGCACCTTCGGGATCCAGTCGTCTTCCTTGCGCAGACCCTCGCGCCACGTTTCATCGTCTTCACAATCCTCATCCAAAATGCGCCCGATAGCGTCCAGGTCGAGCCAGTCCTTGTCCCAAGCCAAAACCGAAATCCCCGATTCGCCCCAAATTTAAGCGTGCCAAGTACCCCGCCAATCGCAGCGAGGGGTTCTACCTCTGCAATCTGACCTCTAACCTCTGACTTGCTCTAATGCCCCGCGCTCACACTCTCCGGCACATACGCGTACGCCCCCATCTCCCAACCCGCCGCAAACAAATTCCGGTTAGTTCCCATCAGATCGTACTGATAAGTCGCTCCCAAATTTAGGAGCGGGTTCGGAACCGGAGAATTTACCGTCGGCCGGAAATCCGCCTCCACTCCGCTCGAAGGACACACGTAAAAGCTTCCCGGCACATATCCATATCCTTGAGGCACGATGTCGTTGGCTGTGCACCCAAGAAGAAAATTAACCAGCCCCGTGTTCGACTCCAACGCAGCCCCGCCCTGCACCAGCGCATCCGCGAAATTCGTAACTTCATCCGGCCTCAGTTCGTTCACATGCCAGAAGTACCCAATCGGCCGTCCCCACAGCGCATTCTTGAACAGATCCTGGCTCACCCGGTTCCGCATCTGCTGATAGCTCAACCCCTGATAATTCGGCACGATCCCCTGGCTCAGAATGTTGAACACGTCATATCCCGAAGCCAGTGTCGTATTCGCCCCGCAACACGGCTTCAAACTCCCCGTCCCGCGCACACCCGCATATCCCAGTCCCGCCGCAATCTCTTCCGTCACTGGATCCTCGTACGTCCCCGGCATCACGTACACGCGCTTCGATGGCAGGCCCGTGAAATTCAAATTCATCCACGTCTGTGCCCAACTCATCTCCTCGGTCTCCATCTGCGTCTCGTCCAAGTCCAGGTTCTGCGCTGAGCTGAAAATATCCAGGTTCGTCACATCCGCCAGCGAAATGCTCTTCGCCATACTCTTCGCATTCCCATCCAGGCTGACCGAGAACACTCCCCGCTGTTGCAATGTGTAGAGAATCCCACCCAGCGTGTCGAGTCCCGTCGGTGCCTGCCCGGGCGCAGCCGGTGTTAAGTCCCAGAAAATATCCGCCGCCAGATCATCCGGACTGGTCGTCACCGTCAGGCAAGCCAGCTTTCCCGTTCCGCACACGCTCTGCGAATGTGAAATCGTCAACTTCACGCTCGCTGCCAGGTTTCCGGTGTATTGCAAATTCTCAAACGCATGGCAGGGAACTGGATAAGGTCCACTCGCTCCGCAACTCGCCGCTGGAGGATCCCAATATTCGTGCGAGATCGAATGCGTATTCACATCCCATCCCCCTTTGATCCATCCCTGCACTTCGCTCACAATCGACTGCGAGTAACTCCCGCCCGTCACCACCGCAATCGACAGCGGAATCCTTTTCGCCGCCAGCATCGGCAACAGCGCATTGATATAGCTGTCGCTGTATTCCACCAGTCCCGGATCGTCAAACGTCACCGTCGTATACGCCGGCCACCGCCGCCACTCCCTCACCCATGGCGGAGTCTCCGCCGCAATGTTGTGCGTCCCCGCTGTCGGTCCCGGTGTTCCCGATGTATCCACCGTGACCGCGGTCGCCAGGTTGTTTGCGTACAAATGACAGTAGTCGTAACTCACCGCCCCCCCCACGTTGTCGACGATCCCGTAAGCGCGATTCCCATACGCCCGGCAGTTCTTGATCTCGAATGCGCACGTGCTCGGCGAGCACTGCCCGCCCGCGCCGCCGTCATCAAAGTGGTATCCCACGTAATTCATGTTGGCGTCGGTGTTGTACAGATGAATGTCCGTGGGCGTTCCATTCGGATGCACATAAAATCCCAGCGGCACCGCGCCATTTTCCACGTCACTGTTCGCCGCGATATTCGCCAGCCAGATGTGATCGCTCGTAGCCGGAGCTGTTGCCTGCACCTGCACTCCGTAACCATCGAACCAGTCAATCTGCAAGTGCTGAATTTCCAGCCACGACAGCCCGTTCAAATTCAGCAGGGTCTGCCCGCTCAAAACAATCGGTGCGACATTCCCATAATGCGTAGCCGGATTCCCGCTCGCGCTGTAAACGTAAAGAATGTAGTTCGTCGAGTCGTACCACCAATCCCGATCTTGTCCAACCGCCGCTAAGGTCGCCTGTCCCACTCCCCAAACCGTCCCAAACCTCACAAAATTCAACTGTGCCGGCGCCTGCGTCAGGCAATAGAATCCGCGCGTTCCGCACTGCACAACCGTAAGCAGTCCGGACGTCGTCGAATACAAAGTCGCCGACCACACATTCTGGTTCCCCGTCGCCTGCCACCACTGCGCCGCAATCGGCATATACCCGGTCAAATGCGGAGGCTGCCCATTCCCATAACTGTCAATCTTGATCAGCGCTCCGCCTGTCTCCGGATTCGTCCCGCTCGAAGGCGGCGTCAGCGTCTCATTCCACGTGCAGTCCCTCTTAAGATTGATCGTGTCCCCAGGCTGAAACCCCACTCCCCCATTCACCTGCGGAAATATCCCAACCTCCAGCAATGTCCGCCAGGCCGTTTGCGGCGAAGTCCCCGCATTCCCATTCGACCCGTAATTACAGTCCACGTAATAGTTCGAGGCACACCCCACCCGCGCCCCCAAGAGTAGGAGCAAAAACACCATTTTCTTGATCATGTTTTTTTCTTAAGACCGTCTCAGAACTCAGCTCAAAGTAGCCGCGAAGCGGCGCAAGAATGCAGCCCACTGCCTGCCCTGAGAACGTCGAAGGCGCAGGCCGTGGGTCAGAGTTGGAAATCGACAAGCTCCATCGGGGCGAAAGAAAACTCCTCCCGCCGACTCCTCAATAAATCACGAACTGTGGAGTACTCGCTGCCGAATAAGACGCTCCAGTTGGCATCGTCAACGACGCTGGCAAAGTTCCGCCAGTTGTTACCGAAAGGGAAGTGTTGCCGTTATTGACCCAGTTGTAGGCATACCCAAAGGTCGCCGTGGAACTGGTTGCGCTACACGTGAGCGCAAGATAGTAAATCCCTGGCTCGATCGTCACACCCGAAGAATTCCACGCTTGGCTGGTGTAATGGCTCGCTGTAGGCGCGAATGTGCTTCCCGCTAGCGGCCCCGTGTGGACAACCTGCCCGTTCGACGTGTTATAAAGCCCGATGTCGTAAGTATTCGAGCTATTGTCCGCTCCCACGACGTAGTAAGTGATATTGGAAGTCTTGATCGGAAATGGAATCGACACGCCCCACACCAGCGCCTTGTTCGCCGTGCCCGAGCACGCAATCGGAGAACTGGTACTGACCGCGCTTGGCATCCCAAAAAACAGCGAGCCCGCCGAAGTGCCGGGAGTAATCTGCGTGGAAGTGACCGTCACGTTCCCTGAAAGCGCATTGCCGTTAACTGTGGTTGAGGCGAGAACATATCCCGGCACAGTTGGCGTCCCTGTAAAAACAGGACTGGCTAAGGGAGCCGCTCCCGTCACCTGTGCGACCGTATAATCCCCGCTCTGCGCCGTCACCGCTCCCGTCCGCCCAAACACGCTGCTCACCGCCCCGCCCGATGGCATGCACGATGCCCCACTCGCCAGTTGGCACTTGAACGCCCCATCCGATCCCACTCCCAGCGAGTAATCCATCCCCGTCGGCACCGTCGTCGTCGTCCCCGTCCATTCCTTCCCCGACCACAATGTCGGAGCCGAACTCGTCTGATTAATGTTCCCCGCCACGTTCAAATTCCCGTTCACCGTCACGTTGCTCAAAAACGTCGGACTCCCCGCCCATCCCGTCGCGCTCACCGCCGTCCCATCCGGATGCGTCATCACTCCCGTAAACGTCGGTGACGCCAGTGGCGCCGCTCCCGTCACCTGGCCTACCGCATAATCCCCGTTCTGCGCCGCCACCGCTCCCGTCCGCCCAAATACCGACGTCACCGCGCCACCACCCCCACCGCTCGGAGGCGCCAGGCTCACCCGCACCGCTCCTGTCGTTTCAATCCGTCCAATCACCTGCACTCCGC
>JBELAC010000038.1:0-32822 GCA_049509215.1 Terriglobales bacterium | reverse complement strand
GTAAGGCAGTGATCGTATGTGGCGCGCCGCGTTCCTGGCGCGCCACATCTTTTGCAGTCGAAGCTCCGCTCTACTCCTCGTCCCCTTCACCGCCGCCCAGCACCCGCTCGCTGTCCGCATCCGGCACGTAGATCGGCTGCAAATTCTGCTGCGCCGCAACTTTCTGGAAATTCCCAATATCCACACTGCGCGCCTGCTCCCAGTGCGCCAGAAGGTCCTCTGTCTGCTTCTTGAGTTTGTCGAACTCCTGGTACTCGGCGATAGTGGGAGCAGAGTCCGCGAAACCTGCGACCGCCATCGAAAGATACGCAAGTTTTCCATCAATCCCGGGAACATAGGCGAGCGAATCCTCGCTGGCGGTGATCTCGAAGTTGATCAGCGGATCCCGCACGGCGATCAGCTTTGCATCGAGTGCGCCCACACCGGCTAGCAGCGGCTTCGACGAATCATCCTGCCGGACGCGCTTTTTCAGCCCATTCAGTTGTTCCCGCACATCCTGAATCTGGTTCACCGCGTCGTAAACGCGATTCAACTGCTCGCGCACGTCCATCTGCAGCTTGAACTGCTTCTCCAGATCGCTCTGCGAAACGGTCACGCGCGGATCGATCTTTAATTCGAAGGATGCCGTCTGGCTCTTGCCATTCGCTGTGAGCCGCACCTGGTACTTGCCCGGCGCCACCAGCGGACCACGCGCCCCTTCGCCGTATTCCCACAGGAAATAGCCGGGAACACGATGTGCCTCTTCATAATGCAGGTCCCACACAAAGCGATTCAGCCCATCCTCCGGCTTGATCTGCTTCTCCGGCTTTTTGTCCTCCGGATCCAGCGGCTCATCCAGAGGTTCTGAGTGTTTGCTCGAATAGCTGCGGATTACGCCGCCCGCCGCATCCAGGATCTCGATCTTCACTTCCTCCTTCGGCTCCTGCTTGAAGTAGTAGTAAATGACCGCGCCGCTGGGCGGATTCGTCCCGGCAAAAGCATGCCGCCTCGGACTGTCTCCCCCGTGAATGCGATACGCTGTCGCCGGCTGATAAAGATGCATGTCTTCATCCGCAACCGAATCGGCAAATTGCCGCAGCGGAGTGATGTCATCCAAAATCCAGAACGCGCGCCCGTGCGTCGCCACCACCAGATCGTCATTCTTGACGACCAGATCGTGAACCGGCGTGTTCGGCAGGCTCAATTGCAGGCTGCGCCAGTGCGCTCCATCGTCAAACGACACATAAATTCCGCGCTCGGTCCCGGCAAAGAGCAGTCCTTTTCTTTTCGGATCCTCGCGTACAGCGCGCACGAACGATCCCTCCGGAATGCCATTGCCGATTCGGCTCCAGCTCGAGCCGTAATCCGTGGTCTTGTAGATGTAGACCCCGAGATCGTCGTTCTGATGCCGATCGATCGCCACATACGCAGTCCCGGCATCGAACGGAGACGCTTCCACCAGGCTCACCCTGCTCCACTCCTGCAGGTCTTTCGGCGTGACGTTCGTCCAATTCTTTCCCTCATCGCGCGTGACCTGGATCAAGCCATCGTCGGTACCAGCCCAGATCAGCCCTTTCGCGAGGGGTGAAGGAGCAATCGAAAACACCGTGTCGTAGTATTCGGTACCGGTATCGTCCACCCTGACCGGCCCGCCCGACGGGATCTGCTTCGACTTATCGTTGCGTGTCAGGTCCGGACTGATCGCCTCCCAGTGCATGCCTCCGTCGGTAGTCTTGAAGACGCGCTCGCCGCCGTAATACACCGTGTTCGGATCCTGAGGGGAAATCACGATTGGCGCCGTCCACTGGAACCGGTGATCGAGCGGGGCTGCGCCGCGCGCATCGCTTAGTTCCGGCCAGACCGCAATGCTCTGGACCTGATTCGTTCGCCGGTCAAAGCGTGTCAGATTCCCCTGGTAATCGCCCGCATACACGATATTCGGGTCGGTCGGAACCGGCGCAATATACCCGGCCTCTCCGCCGCCGACTTCATACCAGTTGTCGCGGCCAATCGCGCCGTCGTCGCTGCGGCTGGCAATCGCCACGCTCGAGTTGTCCTGCTGCGAGCCGTAGACATAGTAGGGCGTACGGGTATCGGTAATGACATGATAAAACTGCGCCGTCGGCTGGTTGTCTTCGCGCGTCCACGACTTCCCGCCATCCACACTGACCGTTGCTCCTCCGTCATCGTAGGCAATCATGCGCTTTGTATTCTTCGGATCGATCCACAGCCCGTGATTGTCGCCATGTGGGACTTTGATCTTGTTGAAATTGCGTCCGCCATCCGTCGACTTGAAGAACTCCACGTCCGCTATGTAGACCGTGTCCACATCGCTCGGATCGGCTATCACGTGCATGTAGTACCACGACCGCTGATACAGTCCGTGGCTTCCGTTCACAAGTTCCCAACTGTCGCCGCCATCGTCGGAACGGTAGAGACCTCCGTTTTCCTTCGCTTCAATAATCGTGTACACACGCTCCGAATTCGCGGCCACGGAGACACCGACACGTCCGTAGGGCCCCTTGGGCAGCCCATGTTCCTCCAGATGCTTCCACGTCGTGCCGCCATCGTTGGAGCGGTAAATCCCGCTGCCGGGACCGCCGCTTGAAAGTGTCCACGGAGTCCGGCGCACCTCCCACAGCGCCGCAAACAGGACGTTCGGATTCTGCGGATCGAACGCCACATCGATCGCGCCCGTGTTGTCGTCCTTATAAAGAACCTTCTCCCATGTCTTGCCGCCATCGGTTGTCCGGAAAATACCGCGCTCCGAATTCGGGCCGTAGGGATGTCCGAGCGCAGCCACAAACGCGATGTCCGCATTGTGCGGATTCACAATGATCTTTCCGATCGCGCGCGAATCCTTCAGACCAATATTCTTCCAGGTCTTCCCCGCGTCCACCGACTTCCAAATACCATCCCCTTGCGCGATGTTTCCACGCAGACAGCCCTCACCCGTACCGACGTAAACGACGTTGGGATCAGACACTGCGACAGCAATGCTGCCAATCGCGGGCGAGCCATCGTGATCAAATATCGGAGACCAGGTGTTCGCGCCATCCGTTGACTTCCAAACGCCCCCTCCGGTCGCGCCAAAATAATAGGTCGTTGGGTCGCCTGGAATTCCTGTCGCCGTGATCGATCGCCCGCCCCGATACGGTCCGATCGAGCGATACTTCATCCCGCGGAATAGCGGATCGCCTTCGTTTTTCTGATCTTTGTCCTCACGGGCCGCAGGCGAATTCGTAGCTGACAAGCCCTTTTGCGCGGTCTCCAGCTCACGGTTCCGCTCTTTCTGTTGGGAAAAAACTGCGATGGAACAAAATATGACGAGCAGCACAATCGCCGCGGCGCGAACCAAAAATCTTTGTTTCATGAGTTGGTTCCTGAATCCCAGAATTTAATTGCGATCATGGTAATGCCACGACCGCGAAACACACAAACCGGAACGAGTAGCGGCGGCGCCCCGCCGGCGGTCGCGAAGGCGTCCACGCCCACGCTTCAACCCCGAGAAACAGCCAGCGTACCCGCCTAGTCAACAACCAATTCATCGAAACGCAGCTTGATTTCCATCATTCCGCGCCTAGAATGTTTCAAACATTTCTTGAGTCATTTGTTTGAAACAAGTATTTGGTAAGCGAATGTATTCGCGATGAAACGACAGTTCACCAGCAACGATGTGATCGCCCTCACCGGAATCACCGCGCGTCAATTGCAATGGTGGGATGAGCGTGGCCTGGTGAAACCCGATCGTCAGGGCCATCGCCGCCTATACAGCTGGGACCAACTCGTAACCGCAGCGGTGATCTGCCAGCTTCGCCATCGCGGTTTCTCCCTGCAGCGGATGCGTAAGGTCATCGCCTTTCTAAGCCGTGAATTTGGGACCAGTCTCGCCGCCACTGTCCGCGCGGCGTCTGAGTACCACCTACTGACCGACGGCACCAACCTGTACCTGCGGACGTCGGCAAAGCAGGTTGTGGACCTGCTAAAGAATTCTTCTCAGCCGATGTTCGATATATGCCTGAGCGACGAGGTTCGCCGGGTTCGGGGAGAGATTTTATCTCGCAAGATTTGGCCGGAGAAGACTGGGCCACAGAAAAAGAGTTCAGCTTCAGAACGGCTCCGGCCCATAAGTCGGGCCGCACAGCCTAAACGAGCAGGCCGGGAGGCATGATGATCGGTGAATTGAGCATTATCAACGAGTGGATTCCCGAGCAGATGGAACCAGGCACCGTGTTCGTACTGGAGAATGCGGGCGAAGTGGGCGAAAAAGAGGATCCCTATTGGGCCGTCCTGTCGTGCCCTTCCTGCGGGACCTTAGGCTTGATCACGCGCAAGCAAATGGCCGGACTACTTCCGACAATCTGCGGCTCGCACGAATGCCCCGCACAATTCTTCATTAAGGATGAAGTGATCACACCAAGAAAGCCCTTCTAGGATTTTAGTGTGGCGCGGGCGCCTCGCCCGCGAACAGCCGGCGGATTGCAATAGTTGTAGAAAGGCAGTCCAGGCCGGGGTTCCGTTACCCCCGCTTTTCCCGCACCGGCATCTTCACCGGAATCTGCTCCACAATCTCAATATCAAATCCTTCCAGCGCAGCAACTCGGCGCGGATGATTCGTCAGCAGCCGGATGCGTTTCAAGTTCAGATCCGATAAAATCTGCGCGCCTAAGCCAATCTCCCGCTGTGTCTTGCGCTCGCTATCCGGAAGAGTCGGCAGCCGCCGTTCGCGGTGGAACGTCAGGAAGGACTGGTCGCCGACCTTCTCCGCCGAAAATCCGCGCGAAGTCTGGTGCAGATAAATCAATGCCCCTCGGTCCTCCGCAGCAATCGTTTCCAGCGAGGCTTCCAGCGTCCGGTTGCATTCGCATCCTGTTGCTCCAAAAACGTCGCCCAACAGGCAGTGCGCATGCATGCGCACCAGTACTGGTTTCGACGGATCACTGATATCGCCGCGAATCAGCGCAATATGCGAGTCTCCGCCATCTACTTCGCTCTCGTAGGCGATCAGGCGAAATTCACCGTGCTTGGTCTCAACCATTGCCTCGCCCACGCGATGCACGTACCGTTCATGCTGCATGCGGTAACGGATCAGCTCCGCCACGGTCAGCATCTTCATGTCGTGCGTCCGGCAGAATTCGATCAGGTCGGGAATGCGCGCCATCGTTCCGTCGTCTTTCATGATTTCGCAGATGATCCCTGCCGGAACCATGCCCGCCAGTCGCGCCAGATCAACCGAAGCTTCGGTCTGTCCCGCGCGCACCAGTACTCCGCCCTTGCGTGCACGCAAGGGAAACACATGCCCGGGCCGCGCCAAATCCGAGGGCCGCGAGGCCGGATCAATCGCAACCTTAATGGTATGCGAGCGATCATAGGCAGAAATCCCGGTCGTGACCCCTTCCCGCGCGTCAATCGCCTCGCAGAATGCCGTACCGTATTGCGAAGTATTCTCGGCCGTCATGTTGCCGATCCGCAGGTGGTCCAGGCGCTCCTCAGTCATCGCCAGGCAGACTAGCCCGCGGCCAAACTTCGCCATGAAGTTGATGGCTTCGGGCGTAACCTTCTCAGCAGCCAAGGTTAGATCGCCTTCGTTCTCGCGATCCTCATCGTCCACGACAACGACCATCCGGCCCGCACGAATCTCGTCGATCGCGGTAGCCACATCGGTAAACGCTGAATTGGGAGTCATAGTTGGTTTCTAAGACCGTTTCTGAGCCCGCTTGTAGATTCTATTGAAAGCATACTCGCCGGCGAAGTTCACCGCCAATGAGTCCAAGTCGAAGGCCCGCGGCTTTCATTCCACAATAGGAAAGGGTCGCCGGAGCGACCCTTTCCTTAAATCCGCACCCCCGAAGTTAGAGGGTAGACTCGATTTCGAATCCCCACGCCTCAAGCAATGGTTCAGGAATGTACTTCGAGTTCTTGTTCCGCCGCGCCCATTCCCGCAGCCGTGTCGACCGCAAATATTGGTCGGGAGACAATTTATACTCGTGCACGACCTGCTCGAACTCTGTGATCGTGGGAGTAATTGGCCCGATGGGCTCCGGCTTCCCCCAATTCGGGTTTCCGCGTCGTTTTGCCATGAAAAATATACCCTCTTCTAAGTGAAATGATGACTTCTTCTAAAGCCACTACCCTAGTTTTGATTCCAACAGCTCCCCAGAGGATTCACCAGGCGACAAAAATGCCAAATCACGCCAATGAACCCCGAGTCCTTATGGAAGCTATTGATAATAATAGGTTTTTATGGATTAGTCAATGAAAAAATGGATTCTCATGCCAACCTTTTTCGATTTCCTTTGGAAACAGCAACTTGCAGGGTAAAACCCCACCGAAGCGCCATGTCACGCATCCGTTTCCGAGCCTTCGCCAAGTCATCGGGAAGCGATGAAATCCGGAATGGCAGATGAGCAGGTACTCGTTCCGTAATGAAAAGATTCAGGTGACCGGCGTAATCGCCAGATTCCCAAAGACGTTGACCCTGCCATCCAGTCCTCATAGAGTGCCAAACAAGAGTGTTTCGCTGCAGGTAAGAATCAGGCTATTCCCTCGTCTCGGAGCACTCCCAGAAACGTTGAGATTTTCAACTATCCCGGTGCACCCGGAAAAACAAGCACCATGGACCCGAAGGTTGCCTCGCAATGATGTTGAAGTCCCTCTTATTGAGTTCTGATGAAAGAACGGTGCGCGTCCTGCGCCGGGTCCTCAGCGATCTTGAAATTGCAGTAGAGCATTGTTCCGCTTCTGAGGACGCGGTCCGCAACATTACCCGCCACCGCTTCGAAGCCATCATCGTCGACTGCTCAAATGCGGAGGAGTCGGGCAATGTCATCCGCGCTTCCAAGGCGGCTCCCGTCAACAAGCGCGCTCTTTCGATCGTGCTCGTCGACGCGGTCGGCGGCCTGAAAGCGGGCTTTGAAATGGGGGCTCATTTCGTTCTTCACAAACCGCTCGCTGTCGAACGCGCCAAAGCGAGTTTTCGCGCGGTCCGCGCCCTCATGAAAAGCGAGCGGCGGTTGCAGATGCGGATTCCTGTTCAGATTCCGGTCGCTTGTGTCGGAGCGCGCCAATATCAGGCCAAAACCATCGACCTTTGCGAAGGTGGCATGGCGCTTCACTTTGTCGGCCGCGTTGCTAAAGAGGCATCGCTTCGCTTCTCACTCGAATTGCCCGGCACGGCCAAAAAACTCGAGGTCTGGGGTGAGTTAGCCTGGGAAGGTGATGGGGAGCGTGCAGGCGTTCGTTTCAACAACATCAGCGATAGTCAGCGCAAGACGCTGCGCGATTGGATGCACAAGCAAATCCCCGAATGCGAACCGGACGATCCTCCAGTGCTCTCACGCCTCTCCAACCTGAGTCAGGGCGCATGTTACGTCACCACGGGTTCCCCGTTTCCGAAGTCCACGCGTGTCATCCTCTACGTCCCCACCCCGGCTTCCGAGGTGCGCGCGGCCGGAGTTGTACGCGTCGTTCATCCTGAATATGGAATGGGAATCGAGTTTCTCCAAGCCACAACCGAGCAACGGGATCAGGTCGTCCGCATTCTTGAGATCCTGCGAGCTGGGGAGGAACTCCCCGACATTCACATCGAGCCCGATGGCCTAGAGCCGATTTCTATCGAGGACAATTCCGGGAGTCCGCACGACGATTCCCTCGTTCACCTCTTTCAGCAGCACGCGCAGGCCTCCGTAGAGGTCTTCCTCCAACAGATGCAACAATGCACTCTGCAGGAATCGCGCTCGTAACGCACTACTCGTCCTTGTTCGGCCCTCTGCAGATTCAATCCTTTCCAGGTTGAGCGCCCATCGCTCTTGGGCGCTCACCCCGGATCACTCAACGTCGATCGTACCTCTGATGCTCAAGCATCAGTGCCCCAATAGAGTTGCCGTTTCTACGCGCACCGTTTTATTTTTCGCGATCTCGGTCTCGAGCTTTCCCTGTAGAACTTCCCATCCCGTGTCCAGTCCGGGCGTCCAGATTTTCGCCAGGAAATAGTCACTGCCGTAACGATGAAAGATGAAGTGAGCCTGTTCCAGCGCGACTTTTCTTTGTGTCGGCAATGCGAGGAAGACGGTTGAGACCCGTCCATCGCTGCTGTGAATGCGCAGCCTGCCGTTCGCGACCTGCTCAATCGTGTAATCGCCAGCTTGCAACCGCTCGTTTTCCACCGCGAAGTTGAAAGGAACCGTCACCTTCATCGTCCCCGTATACTGGGCGAACATTGGAGTTGCCATGCCCAGCATCAGAGCCAGCCCCGCTACCATCCCTGTCATGTTCTTTTTCATAACTTCTCCTTTTTTTCGCGCCGCCGATTGCCGCCGGTCGCGTCCACATCCGCATTCAACGGCGGGTCAGAAAAAAGAGGAATGCTCTCGAGGTGAGACGTGGGAGATTCGCGGGTGACCACGCAACCGATTGACAAAACGGTACTTAAATCTCCAGATGACCTGCCAGGAAGCAAACCCTGCAGATCACTTTGCACCATTTCCGCGCCTAATTACCTGTGTCACCCGTTCGCGGAACTTCGACGGTCAACATGGCGTAACCACTTATTATTGTTTAGAGACCAGTGGTAGACTTGCGTGAACTCAGGGGTTTCCCGACTACCTCATCATCTGTGCCGACGGAAGAAACCAAATCGAGCCGCCCTCTGCTGCGTTTCTCCAGCTTCGAGCTGGACTTGCGGGCGGGCGAACTGCGCAAGCACGGTCTCAAGGTCAAGCTGCAAGACCAGCCCTTCCAGATTCTGGCTTTTCTCCTCGAAAAACCGGGCGAGATCGTAACCCGTGAACAATTGCGGGATCGCCTCTGGTCGGCTGACACTTTCGTCGATTTCGACCACAGCCTTAACAGTGCGGTAAAAAAACTTCGTCAGGCCTTGAACGACGATCCCGACGTGCCACGTTTCATTGAAACCTTACCGCGCCGCGGCTATCGTTTCATCGCTCCCCTGCGGGACACTTTCTCTGCGGAGGATGATGCTGGCGACTCGCCCCGAAATGGCACATCGCCAGTCGATTCGAGCGCCGCCGCTCCAGTTCCAGGCACCCTTCCTGCTGTGACCGGACATCCGCACTGGAAGCTCTGGGCCGCTGGCGCGCTCGGTTTCGCACTTGCTCTCAGCCTGGTGGCATGGTTTCGGCCGGGACGAGCACCAAGCCTCGCGAGCGCCCCGCCGGTTCTCCTGGTACCGCTCACAACCTACTCTGGACATTGGTCCAAAGTCTCTTTCTCACCGGACGGCAACCAGGTGGCTTTTTCCTGGCACGGTGAGTGGCACGGTGATTTCGTCGACATTTACGTCAAACAAATCGGCGTAGAGAAGCCGCTCCAGATTACAAGCAACTTTGGCTACAACATCTCTCCTGCTTGGTCGCCGGATGGCCGTTATATAGCATTTCTCCATGCCAAGCATGGGGAACGTCCCGGCCTGTACCTCGTTCCAGCTCTTGGCGGCCCGCCCCGCAAACTGTTCGACTTCGAGCCCTCGATAAATTGCACGCCCGGATTAAGCTGGTCTCCTGACGGCAGATACCTCCTCTTTCCTGATCGATCCGCTGACCAGCCGTGCAGCATACGGCAGTTCAGTGTCGATGACCTGCGGATGAAACAAATCACCTCGCCGCCTGTGCCATCTACCGGCGATTATGACGCACAATATTCCCCCGACGGCACGTCCATCGCTTTCATCCGCAACACGAAAGACGTCGAAGACATCTATGTTATTCCTGTCTCCGGTGGTTCGCCCCGCCGCCTGACTTTTGACAATCGCCTGATGACGGGACTCGCATGGACTCCAACTAGCAAAGAAATAGTTTTTTCCTCGAATCGGGGCGGCGCGACCTGGGGACTTTGGCGCATCTCGGCCGCGGGCGGCACACCGGAGCGCGTTTCCGTTGGATCCGAGCGCGCCTACATGCCTTGCATCAGCCCCAAAGGCAACCGGCTCGTCTACGCCAGCGGATCATGGAACGAAAATATCTGGCGCATTCCGATTGGATCCGGCCATCGCACCGGCAAAGCCGAACTTTTTATTTTTTCCAACATGCAGGAAGAAGGCCCGCAATATTCGCCGGACGGACAACACATCGCTTTTCAATCAACCCGCTCCGGAAATTTCGAAATCTGGCGGGCCGATGCCAATGGTTCCAACCTGGTTCAGTTGACTTCGTTCGGAGGCCCGCTCACCGGAACGCCGCGCTGGTCGCCCGACGGGCGGCAAATCTCCTTCGATACGCGTCCCGGTCCGCATCCCAATGTTTTTGTCATCGGTGCCGATGGCGGTCCATCTCGCCGCTTTGTGAATGATTCCGCCGACGAAGGCGTCGCCAGTTGGTCGCACGATGGACGACGGATATATTTTGCTTCGAATCGTGGTGGCAACTGGCAGGTTTGGAAGCGGACCGTCGACGGCGGTCAGCCGGCTCAGGTCACGAGTAAAGGAGGTTTCGCCGCCCTCGAAGCCCGCGATGGCAAGTCCATCTACTACACCAAGTTCAATGAGCCGGGAATTTTTCAGGTTCCGGTTGATGGAGGCCAGGAGGTGAAAGTCGTCGATGACCCGCCCGGCAGCTTTTGGGGCTACTTTGGTGTTGGACCGGACGGCTTGTACATTGTGGAAGAAATTGGCACCAATGGAAAGAATAGGCTCGGATTTAAGTTCTTCGATTTCGCAACGCGTAAGATCACGGTGATGGGCGAGACTGACGGTACGTTGTACGTCGGAGCCCCCGGCTTCACGATCTCTCCGGATGGCCGCTACATGTTGTATGTCCAACTTGATGAAGCAAGGTCTAATCTGATGCTCGCCGAGAACTTTCGCTGAGACCGAGCGCTCTACGTCTTCTCTCAGTTTCCAGAATCATCCAGTTAAAAAAAGGGAGCAACCCCGTGGATATCTCCGCGGAATCGCTCCCCGTTCAGATGCCGACTTCCGGCTTTTACTCTTCCTTGCCAAACTGCTTCAGGTCTTCCGGCCCATCAGTCACTGCTACCGGCTCTTTGCCTTGTACCAATTCGCGGACCTTTTCGACAACGTCCGGATTGGCCAGTGTTGTGATGTCGCCCGTATTCATGCGGTTCGAAATCGACGCCAGAATGCGCCGCATGAGTTTACCGGAGCGCGTCTTCGGCATATCCGGAACGATGTGGATGTGCTTCGGCCGGGCAATCTTGCCAATGATGGCTTCGATCGCTTTGTTGACCTTGTCCACGATCTCCGGACTCGCCGCGATTCCGGGCTGCAGAGCGATGTAGACTTCCGGCACGCGGCCCTTAACATCATCCACGACCGGCACAACCGCGGCCTCGGCCACTTCGGGAACCGTCATGCAAGCGGACTCGATTTCCTTGGTACCAAGGCGGTGCCCGGCAACGTTGATGACGTCATCGACGCGTCCCAGAATGCGGAAATATCCGTCAACAGCGAGCACGGCTCCGTCAGCCGCGAAGTACGGCCAATCCTGCCATTTCTTGCTGTTGGGATCTTTGCAATATTTGCGGTAGTACTGGTTGACGAAGCGATCCCTATCGCCCCAGATCGTCTGCATGATTCCGGGCCAGGGATTGCGGATAATGATGTTGCCCGCCTTGCCTGCGCCCGCCACCATGATTTCTCCCATTTCATCCAGAATCGCCGGATAAATGCCCGGCATTCCTGGGCCGGCACTGCCGGGTTTCATTGGGTCCATGGCCGGCTTCGTGCTGCACAGGAAGCCACCGGTTTCGGTCTGCCACCAGGTATCAACGATGACGGCTTCCCTCTTGCCCACAGCCTCGTAATACCAGCGCCAGACTTCGGGTTCGATCGGCTCGCCCACCGTGGTCATGTGCTTGAAGTGATAGTTGTACTTGGCAGGTTCGTCGTGGCCGGATTTGCGCAACATGCGAATCGCGGTCGGCGAGGTATGGAAGATATTGACGTCCAAGCGCTCGGCTATGCGCCACACGCGGCCCGCATCGGGGAACGTCGGAACCCCTTCATAAATGACGCTCGTCGCTGCGAGCGCGAGCGGCCCGTAGACGATGTAGGAGTGGCCCGTGATCCAGCCGATGTCGGCCATGCACCAATACACATCCTCGGGATGTAAGTCCTGAATGTATTTCGACGTTCCAGCCGCGTAAGCCAGATAGCCGCCCGTGCGATGCTGGCACCCTTTGGGCTTCCCGGTGCTGCCGCTTGTGTACATCAGGAACAGCGGATGCTCTGCATCCACGGGCGTCGGTGGCACGATTTCGCCCGAATAGTTCGGGAGAAGTTCATCCACCCAATAATCGCGCCCCTGCACAAAAGGCGAAGCGGAGGCACTCTTTCCGGGCTGCCGTCTCCACACCAGCACTTTCTCGACCTTGTGCCCTTCCTTGGCGGAAACACCGAGCGCGATGTCGGCACCGGCTTTGTGATCGAGCATTTTGCCGCCACGGTAGTAGCCGTCCATGGTGATCAGAACGGAACTGGTGGAATCGGCCGCACGCTGACCGCAAGCCTCGCCGCTGAAGCCGCCAAATACGACGGAGTGAATGACGCCAAGCCGCGCGCATGCCAGCATGGTAATCGGCAACTCAGGAACCATTGGCATGTGAATGGTGACGCGATCACCTGACTTGAGATGGCAGAAATCACGCAAGAGCGCTGCAAACTCATTCACGCGCACATAGAGCTCGCGATACGTGACAGAAACCGTCGCATCGCTCTCCGGTTCCGGAACAAAGATGATCGCCGCTTTGTTCTTGTACTTCGCCAGATGCCGGTCCACGCAGTTGTAAGAGGCATTGAGTTTGCCGCCCACAAACCATTTCCAGAACGGTGGATCGTTGGTATCAAGCGTGGTGTGATAGTAATGATCCCAGCTCAGCAGATCGGCGTACTCCCGGAAACAATCCGGGAACTTATCCTCTGCAAACCGATTCAGCACATCCGGATCAGTCAGGTTGGCCTGGCCAATGAACTTCGAAGAGGGATAGTAATATTCTTCCTCGCGCCAATGGACTGCGATCTGAGCTTCTGTGGTCTCAATCACCTGCTGTTTCTGACGAATATCAGCCATGTCAATTACCCCTTATCAGTGAATTTTTGCTGCATTGCAGACAGTTCTCCGCGACTCGGTCGCTGAAGGCGTCGGAGTCACTCGAAGTTCTGCAGGTTCTGAAAAACTCGTCGTTCGTTGCGGCGCTTCTTCCCGGTTTAAGGGTCAGGCGCAAAAACCAAGCCATACTAACTTAACTGCGACCCGGAAGAATGGGCGCTCGCAAACTGTGAGCGCCCACACGAGCCACTTCCAGGGCCACGGGACGAAATATCCGTCGCAGACAGCTATGCCGCCGACGGCGTTTTCCTGGCGGCCAATGCCGCTTCCGGAATTGCCGGCCGCTTAGCCAACACTTCGAAGACCAGGGCAACTAACGCCAGGCCCGCCGCCCAGTAGAACGCCATCTGGTAGTTCTTGTACTTGTCGAACAGCACCCCGCCAATGCGCGGTCCAATGATGCCAGCCACGCCCCATGCGGTGAACAGCATTCCGTAGTTGATGCCGGCGTTCTTGGTGCCCCAGAAATCCGACGCAGTCGCGCCATTCACCGAAAGCTGCGTTCCGTAGCACCAGTACACGATGAACACCACTATGTAGAGTAGCGTCACATTACTGCCCACCTGGTAGAGAATGGGCATGGCAAGCATCGAGATACCGATCATCAGCCGCAGCACGTTTAACCGGCCGAGTGCATCCGACATCCAGCCGGACAGGATGCGGCCCGAGGCGTTGCCAATTGCGGCCACGACCAGGCTCATCGTGATCAGCGAAGCGCTGGGAATGCCCACGCTCTTGCCAAAGGGCACCAGTTGGCTGATCACCATCAGTCCAGCCGAGCAACCCAACGCATAGGCAACCCACATGAAGTAGAACGCGGGCGTCCGCAGCGTTTCGCCCGGGGTGAATTCATAGGTGGTCGCGGCAGACTTGGAGGCGGGCGCGGGCGTCCAACCCGCGGGCCTGTATCCGGCCGGAGGATTTCGCAGTAGGAAGGCGCCGAAAACGGTCATGACCAGGAAGATCCCACCCAGTATCTGGAAGGTGGTGTGCACACCATACTTGGGAATCAGGTACAGGTTGGACAACGGTCCGAAGATTGCCGACCCTCCACCGTATCCACCCACCGCCAGCCCTACGGCTAGGCCGCGCTTATCAGGAAACCACTTGGCCATCACCGGTATGGGCGTGGAGTAGCCAAACCCATTGCCCAGCCCGCCAATCACCCCGAAACACACAATCAGGTAGGTCAAGCTATGCGTGTAGGAGCACAGAAAGAAGCCCAGACTGACCAGTACGCCGCCAGTCAGGGAAACCCAGAAGGGGCCGAACTTGTCCTGCAGCCGTCCCGCCACGATAAACGTTAGTGCGAACACAACAACCGCCCAAGTGAACACCGAGGAAGTATCAGTCCGCTTCCAGCCAAATTCTTTCTCGAGTGGGGCCACAAACACACTCCAGGCATACAGCGAGCCCAGTGCCAGGTTCATGGACATGCCACCGACCACGTGCCACCACCGATTCAAATGATTCGACGAGACATCTGCTGTTGCCACAGTTTTTCTCCTTTACGAAGTGACGATCCTATAACCGGGAGCCGGATTTCGTTCACAAAAGCCTTCCAACCTCCGTACTACGTGTGCGTGCTTTTGACGAACCACTTTCAAACAGGACTTACGATCAGAACTCAGGACTTTTCTGGGATCCGATCTTTACGGCCAACTTCTAACGCGCCGCCTCATTCGCCGCTCTTTCTCTGATTGCGACTCGGGAGGCGTGATCTCTAGCTTCCTGATCCCCGACCTCATCCAATTCGAGTTGTCTGGTCTCCGGAGAAAACAACAAGCTGACGAACGTCATGATCGAACCAATCGTCAGGATGACGGCCGGTGAGAGCCAAAGATCCTGTTTCTCGATCGCCGCTACAAATGGAATCTTGTGCGCCCACAAAACGTAGACGCTGAACCAGGCCCCAACCAGTGCGCCGGAAGAATATCCGAAGCCGACTCCCGTGGCGCGCGTCTTAGTCGGAAAACGCTCGCACAAGTACGCAGGGAGCATGCCCCACGCCAGCTTCAGCATGGCAGCCATCACGCAGCCGGCAATGGCCATGCGAACGTTTCGCGCGGCCGCCGCGTGGTACAGAACGTAGTACACCGGAATCGCAAACACCACCAGAAACACGCAATACCATTGCGTGAGGATCTTGCGTCCCGTTCGGTCCGACAGCCAGCCATAAAGGTTGTATCCCAGAAACGACATAAAGAGGGCAAACCCGTAAATCAGGCTGTATTGCGTCGTGCCAAAGCCCCGCCCGCCCAGGGTCAAAATGCTGGGAAGATACCCGTAAACCGAATAATCGGTCAGAAACAGCCCGGTCATAAAAACAAACACTTGCAGGAAAGCCCAAAGTTGCGGAGGCACAAACAGGCTCAGGAAAGGCGCTTTCGCGACATGCCCGGTCGCTTTCGCTCTCTCGAATTCCGGTGACTCGCTCAACGTGGAGCGGATCCATAACGCGAGCAATACCGGCACAGCCCCGGTGATAAAAGCGATGCGCCATCCGTATCGCAGCATGTTGGCATCGCCAATCATGCTGGAGATCCCCGCTACCACCAGCGCGGCAAACACGTAACCCAGCGGAAATCCGGACTGGATGAATCCGGCAACCTGCCCGCGCTTACGCTGCGGAGCAAACTCGATGGCAAAGGTATGCCCGACCGCGTATTCGCCGCCGAAGAAGCATCCCATCAGAAATCGCAGAATACTGAAGAACAGATAGGCCCATGCTCCGACTTGCGCGTAGGTCGGCATGAAGCCGGCGATTACCGACATCACACCCACACCGGCAATCGTAAAAATCAGCAGATTCTTGCGGCCGATCTTGTCGGCATAATGTCCAAAGAATGCCGATCCCACGGGCCTTGCAGCCATCGTGATCGAATAAAACAGGAGCACCTTCGTGTACTGCCAGGCCGCGCTTCCGCCGGGTGAAACAAACAGCTTCCCCAGGATGGGGGCCATGACGACCACCATCGCCATATCGTAGGCGTCAAGCCCGAATCCCAGGAACTGCGAGATCATGGCTTGCCTGGTGTCTCTCGAGAATTTCTGCCCGTCCGCCATTCGGCCCGTCTTTCGTCAGAGATATAGCCTTATTGCGCTTTCTCCAAAACCGCATTCACGGTCAAATCTGATCCTGCCGATACCGTAAGCTCCCGCTTCCACTGCGTAAATCCGCCCATCGAAACCACCACGATGTGTGTCCCCGGGGTCACGCTGACCACCGAAGGTGTGCTGCCCACATACTTTCCGTCGAGCGTCAGGTCCGCTCCGGCTGGAGTCGAACTAAAGCTGCATTTCACACTCTGCTCGGCGGCCGGCAGTTGTTCTACGTTTTCAACTGGGCCTGCCAGCGACGGGTTACCTTCCACCAGCGAGTACATCTGACTCCGAAATTTCCCTTTGTCATCGGTGTAGGAAACCTCAATGCCGCGCTTCTGCCTCCGTGCTTCGAAGGTTTGCCCCTTTGGCAGCGGCACACATCTGGAATACCTCGTATCCACCGTGCAGGAAATTTTGAAAGGCGGATCGTTGCCTTCCTGCACCAGTAAAGTATTCATCATCACCGCGCCCTTGCTGTTATTGCAGTACGCGTCGAAGTTGACTGCGTCGCAGTTCTTGGGAACGCTGCTGCCTTCAATCGCTAAAGACCGTGTTTCCGAATCCAGGACTTTAATTCGCATCGTCCTGGTCGCAGCGTGCGCGAAAATCGCGACCAATAGGAAACAAGCTTGCAGGACCACTGCCTTTCTCGTGCTCATCGAAACGACTCCTCCAAACCATGCGGACGAAACCGTTGCATCCCCGGATTTCCGGGACAATTCTGGAAACCGGGTTTGCAGATTCGGTACATTGTGATCCCTCGACCTGCCCCGCACAACAGCTTTTCTGCTGGAGGAAACCAGGGAGGACAGACTGGCCGTGGGCGATCGCCCTTGCAGTCCGTCCCCCTTCTTATAGGTATCCGGTGCCGTGAAAAAACGGCACCGGCCATTTTCGGTTAATCCGGACCGGCGCCTAGAAAGTAAAAATCGGTCCAAATTCCGTGCGGTGATCCTGCCATTCGTTGGACGCTTTTCCCGCGATGTTATACAGATCGAGGTGATCGGCGAGACGAGTGGCATAGATGGACTGTTCGAAGCTGAACGTGATGTACGGGTTAAGTTTGTAGTTCAGAGTACCCGCAAACATCTTGCCCATCAGGAGCGGCAGCGGCGACAAAGAGTTGGCGACGCCACCATTAGCAGCAAAGCCAGGGTTGTTGATGTCGCGGTTCACCACCTGGTCTTTGCCCGCGTGCAGGTAAAGTTGCCAGCCAGCGTTGTGACCTTTCGGGTCCGCATTGAACCACCGCGAGAGCGGCAATCCAAGGTTCACGAATCCGCCGAACGACCGAATCGGCCTCTGCGGCGCAACCACGACGCTGCCGGAGCAAGTCCCGCTCTCCGAATCATAGGTGCCCGTGCAACCCAGAACGGCGCCACCCGCAGCCGCCAGTGGGCCGCCATCCAGAGTCTGGAATGGTCCCATGACGCCCGTCAGCCCGCCGGTATCGGTAGCGAAGGAGTTGACTTGGCCGCCGAAGTAGAAACGGAGGTCAGCACCGCGATAGGCGCTGGCTACGAAAGTGAACCACCGCGTTGGCAGTTGGATGGCCAGTTGGTTTCCATACATATTGCTGGAAGCCGCAAAGCCGTTGGGAAATGCTGCCAGATACTCTGACGGCATGCTCTGATAGCCCGGAGCGGTATTGGCAACCAGCGATTTGCGCCGGCCTTGGAATCCGCTCCAAAGAATTTGTGCTGGAGCGACTCCCTTTGCCGGGTCGAGTTGCCATTGGAACGCCAATCTGCCTTCGATCTCAGGACGGCCCGAGTCGGCGCCTTCGCGCTCGGCTTGTGCCAGCTGTCCAGCTAAGCCCAAGGATCCGAGCTTCTCAATTTGTCCGGTGCTGGGCATCATGATTGCGAAGGTCGGCGAGATTTTCAGGTTGTGCCAGGGACTCAGCTTCTGCACCAATCCGAACTGGAACTGCGGAGAACGTTCGTAGATGTCGCCGTAGAACGCACCTAAGAACGTGGTTTCCAGGATGGCCGGGAGCGCGCTCGATCCGAACAGAGTCCAGTCTTGTCCGCCCTCGAAGTAATAATCGGTGTTTTCGCTGGCATTGTAATCCATGCGCACATATGCCAACCGCAATTGGAAGGCGTTGCTGCGAATGGATGAAACGTCGCGGTTGTCGACTTCGCTGAAGTTTCCTTCATAGTCGCCTTCGATGCGGCCGGTAAGGACGATCTTGGGCGAGATGTCGGGCCATTCAATGTTCGCTCCGATACGGGTGGAGCGCGCCTTCAAGTGGAATTCAGGGTCTTTGGTCGGGCCGGTCGCGAACGTGCCGGGCGTACCCAGGAACAGGCCGACAAACGGGAAATCGTCGCCATTCGGTGAACTCGAGTCATAGTCCGCGGTTGCCTTGATGAAGCCATACGGCGTCATCTTGACTCCGCCCATTTTGAAGGCGGCATTCAAGCCGTCTTTCTTGGGAGGATCGACTGGTAGCACTCGCAACGGCGCGATAGCCGCTACCACTCCGGGTTCCGCGGGTTTCGGCGCCGGCGCGTTGGGTGCCGGTGTTTGCGAAATGGCCGCAGGCAATATTGGCGAGGTCGATGCCACCAGGTTCGGCGCGACTTGCGACGAAGCCGATGGGGTCGCAAGCGCTTCATAATCCGACGCGCTCAGAATTCCCTTCTGCCGCAAAAGTGCCAGCAGCTTTGCTCTTTGCTCCGCGGGAGTTCCAACCAGAGACTTCGCTTCCTCTGGGTTGATGACTCCTTTGGTCACTAGTAATTGCAACAGCGGGTCGGCCGCTGCCGCCGTGTTGGTTTGCGCCGCCGACGCGGACGCGGGTAGGTTTTCGGCGAATGCCGCTATGGAAATCAACAATAGACTGAAGATAATTAGACTGCCGACAATCGTGCTCCGTGCTCGCATCCGTTCCTCCTGTGATGCCATGCTTGACTGCACCGTCCCGGCCCTTAGAACGCGGGCTCCATTCGTGCGACCGGGCGATGGGGGCGAATTTTGTCCGGTTCTTCTTTTCTTGGCTGTGACGGCCGTCACATATCTCGGTGCGGAAATGACCCATCTCTTTCGCCCTGCTCAAGAAACTCCGTTGCTGCCGCGCTTCTCTCTCTGTGACATTTGTCACAACCTCCAGTGATCCACGTCGCCACCCCTCGCCCTTTTATCCGTCATAGTGGAGGTCGACGACGGGTTTGCCCGGCCGCTCCCAGGTGGGGTCGATCTTTCAAACTCCGATGCCAATTCGGCCTGCAGACTCGGCAGCCGCTCGCCACGAAATGAGGAGATTCATGAAGCGCAAATTCAAGACCATGGACGGCAACGAAGCAGTCGCTAGCGTTGCTTACCGCGTCAATGAAGTCATCGCCATTTACCCCATTACCCCCTCTTCTAACATGGGTGAATGGGCGGACCAGTGGGCCTCCGAAGGCCGCCTCAATATCTGGGGCACCGTCCCGCAAGTCACCGAGATGCAAAGCGAAGGTGGAGCCGCCGGCGCGATTCACGGCGCATTGCAGACCGGAGCGTTGGCCACGACCTTCACCGCCTCCCAGGGATTGCTTCTCATGATCCCGAATATGAATAAGATTGCCGGCGAACTGACGCCCACGGCATTTCATGTTTCCGCGCGTACCGTCGCGACACACGCCCTTTCCATTTTTGGCGACCACAGCGACGTGATGTTCTGCCGCACCACCGGCTACGCCATGCTTTCTTCAAACTCCGTGCAGGAAGCGATGGATCTCGCGCTCATCGCGCACTCGGCTTCTCTCGAAACCCGTATTCCTTTCTTGCATTTCTTCGACGGCTTCCGCACTTCGCACGAAGTGAATAAGGTCGAAATGCTCAATGACGACGATCTCCGCGCGATGATCAATATGGATCGCGTTACCGAGCACCGCCAGCGCGCACTCTCCCCGGAACATCCTGTCCTGCGCGGCACCGCACAGAATCCCGACGTCTTCTTCCAGATGCGCGAGACCATCAATCCCGTCTACGAGGCTTGCCCCGAAAAAGTGCAAGCCGCAATGTACAAGTTCGCCGGCATCGTCGGCCGTTCCTATCATCTTTTCGATTATGTCGGCGCTCCCGACGCCGAGCGCGTCATTGTGATGATGGGTTCAGGCGCTGAAGCCGCGCATGAAACTGTCGAGGCTCTTACCGCTCGAGGTGAAAAAGTCGGCCTCCTCAAAGTCCGCCTCTACCGCCCCTTCTCGGTCAAACATTTCGTGGATGCCTTGCCGGCCACGGTGAAGAACATCGCCGTCCTCGACCGCACCAAGGAAGCCGGATCCGCCGGCGAACCTCTTTATCTCGACATCGTCAACGCTCTGCACGAGGGCAAGCGTTCCGCGCAGGTCATCGGCGGACGCTACGGCCTCTCTTCCAAGGAATTCACTCCTGCGATGGTCAAGGCCGTGTACGACAATCTCAGTAAGAGCGAACCCAAGAAGCATTTCACGGTCGGCATTCACGACGATGTCAGCAATACCAGTCTCGACTACGATCCATCGTTCTCAACCGAGGCGGACAACGTGGTGCGAGCTCTCTTTTACGGACTCGGCGCCGACGGCACCGTGGGCGCGAACAAGAATTCCATCAAGATCATCGGCGAGAATACGCCCAACTACGGCCAGGGCTATTTCGTTTACGACTCGAAAAAATCCGGCGCTGTAACGGTTTCCCATTTGCGCTTCGGACCGAATCCCATCCGCTCCACCTATCTCGTCTCCAAGTCCAATTTTGTAGCCTGCCACCAGTGGATCTTCCTCGAGCGCTACGACATGCTCAGCGCGCTCGTCGATGGCGGTACGTTCCTGCTCAACAGCCCTTACGGCCCAGACGAGGTTTGGGACAGGCTTCCTCGCATCGTGCAGCAGCAGCTCATCAGCAAAAAAGCTCGCTTCTTCATCATCGACGGCTACAGCGTCGCGCGCGACACGGGCATGGGCAGCCGCATGAACACAATTCTCCAGGTCTGCTTCTTCGCGATCTCCAAGGTTCTTCCCGGCGAAGAGGCGATCGAAGCGATTCGCAAATCCATTCGCGACACCTACGGCCGCAAGGGCGAAGACATCGTCCAGAAGAATATGAAGGCCGTGGATGAAACGCTGGCCCATTTACACGAGGTAAAAGTTCCGGCGGCCGTCAGCAGCACACTGGAGATCGCCGAACCCTTCTCCACCGAAGCACCCGCGTTCGAACGAAATGTTCTCGGCGTAATCTACGAAAATCGCGGAGACGAACTCCCTGTCAGCGCCTTCCCGATCGACGGCACCTTTCCTACCGGAACCGCCAAATGGGAAAAACGAAATCTTGCGCTCGAACTTCCCGTGTGGGATACCAACATCTGCATTCAGTGCGGCAAGTGCGCCATGGTCTGCCCGCACTCCGTGATCCGAATCAAGGTCTACGACCCCAAGCAACTGGAAGGCGCTCCTGCAACTTTCAAGTCAACCGCAGCTCGCGATAAAGAATGGGCCGGCTTGAAATATTCCATCCAGGTTGCGCCCGAAGATTGCACCGGCTGCGCGATCTGCGTGGACGTCTGCCCCGTCAAGAACAAGCAGGAAACGCGTCTCAAAGCGCTCAACATGGCGCCGCAACCACCCCTGCGCCTGCCCGAGCGTGACAACTGGGACTTCTTCCTCAATATTCCCGAACTCGATCGCCGCACCATCAAGATCGGCACGATCCGCCAGCAGCAGGTTCAGGAGCCGCTGTTCGAATTCTCCGGCGCCTGCTCAGGATGCGGAGAAACGCCATACCTGAAACTGCTCTCGCAGCTTTTTGGTGATCGCGCTCTTATCGCCAATGCTACCGGCTGCTCTTCCATCTATGGCGGCAACCTGCCCACGACGCCGTGGACGAAGAACTCGGAAGGCCGCGGGCCCGCCTGGTCGAACTCGCTGTTTGAAGACAACGCCGAATTCGGCCTCGGCTTCCGCCTCTCCATCGACAAGCAAACCGAATTCGCCCGCGAACTGGTGAAGCGCTGCAATGGCCAGATCGGGGACGAACTCATCAACGGTCTTCTCAACTCTCCGCAGAAAGACGAATCCGACATCTACGATCAGCGGCAGCGCGTCGCGGAACTCAGAGAGAAACTGAAAAACATCAACACACCGGATGCTAAACAGCTATTCACCCTTGCCGATATGCTCGTCAAAAAGAGTGTCTGGATTGTTGGCGGTGACGGCTGGGCCTATGACATCGGCTACGGCGGTCTTGATCACGTTATCGCCAGCGGCAAGAACGTCAATCTGCTCGTCCTCGACACCGAGGTCTACTCAAACACGGGCGGCCAGCAGTCGAAGGCCACGCCGCGCGCCGCGGTGGCCAAGTTTGCTGCCGGAGGCAAGCCCGGAGGCAAGAAGGATCTCGGCATGATGGCGATGGCGTATGGCAATGTCTATGTCGCCAGTGTGGCCATGGGCGCCAAAGACGAGCACACGCTCAAGGCGTTCCTCGAAGCCGAAGCCTATGACGGCCCGAGCATCATCATCGCCTACGCGCACTGCATCGCTCACGGCATCGACATGACAACCGGCATGCAGAATCAGAAGGCGATCGTGGAATCCGGCGAGTGGCTGCTCTATCGCTTCAATCCAGACCGCATCGTTGCCGGAGAAAACCCGCTCCAGCTCGACTCGCGTTCGCCCACAAAGAAAGTGCAGGACTTCATGCAGATGGAAACGCGCTTCAAGATGCTGACCAAGAGCAAGCCCGAAGACGCCAAGCGGCTATGGGCCGAAGCTCAGCACGACGCCGAGGTGCGTTACAAGTTCTACGAATATCTGGCTGCCAGAAAACCGGCGGCACCACCGGCGGCTCTACCTGTTTTGGCAAAGACCGATGGCGATTGAGCCGTGCCGATCATTTGATTCGCGAACCAGCCCCGAAGGGGCGACCCAGCTTAGCCCCGCGCTTCAGAGCGCGGGGTCAAGCGAGGAAAATACTTAAAGTCCCAGAGGGACGACCCCGTTTCTTAGAGGAGACCCAATGCTCGACCTCTCGACTCGTTATCTCGGCCTCAACCTTCGCACTCCGCTCGTCGTTTCTGCGTCGCCTCTTTCGCAGGATATCGACAGCATCCGCCGGCTCGAAGATGCCGGTGCCTCCGCCGTCGTGCTTTACTCACTCTTCGAGGAGCAACTGCGTCAGGAGAGTCTCGAACTCGACTTCTACTTGAGCGAGGGCACCGAGAGTTACGCGGAAAGCACCAGCTATTTTCCCGAGCCATCGGAATTCCACCTCGGTCCCGACGACTATCTCGAGCACATCCGCAAAGCCAAAGCGGCCGTCAAAGTCCCGGTCGTAGCCAGCCTGAACGGCAGCTCTGTTGGCGGATGGATTCAGTACGCCACCCAGATTGAAGAAGCCGGAGCGGATGCCCTCGAATGCAACATCTACTGGATCGTCACCGATCCCGACATGACCTCTGCCGAGGTTGAGCAGCATTATGTTGACATCGTGCAGGCTGTGAAAACTGCGGTCCACATCCCCGTGTCCATCAAGCTCAGTCCGTTCTTCAGCAACTTTGCGAACATGGCCAAGCGCATCGACGCTGCCGGAGCCGATGGCCTTACCCTCTTCAATCGCTTCTATCAGCCCGATATCGATCTGGAAACGCTCGAACTCGCTCCGCACGTCCTCCTCAGTACGCCGCAGGCCATGCGTCTGCCACTCACATGGGTCGGCATCCTCAGAGGCAAAGTCAAAGCAAGCCTCGCGGCTACCAGCGGCATTCATGGCGCAGAAGATGTCATCAAGTTGCTCATGGTCGGAGCCGACGTCACCATGCTCTGCTCTACCCTGTTGCGCAACGGCATCAACCACCTTCGCTCGGTCGAGCAAGGCGTCCGCCAATGGATGGAATCGCACGAGTACGAGTCAGTCCAGCAAATGAAGGGCAGCATGAGCCAGATGCGCTGCGCCGATCCATCAGCCTTCGAGCGCGCTCAATACATGCGCGCGGTGAAAAACGCGCAGCACATTGTACTGGCGCGCTAGAATATTTCCGGTCCCACCGTATGCTTCTAAGCGAGGAGGAAATATGGCGTCAGCCAGGGGCGTCTTTGTGACCCGTTGGGTCGCTCGGGCATGGAGCATTCTGAACATTCTTGTCGTCCTCCTGTTCGTCGTCATTGAAATCGTCGGCAGCGGCGGCGTACTGCCCACGCTTCAGGAGTGTATGGGCCTCGCTCTTTGGCCAATCGGTGTCGCTGTAGGACTGATCGTGGCCTGGTATCGTGAGACGCTGGGGGCGATCCTCGCATTAGGATCCCTGATCGCGTTCTATGCTTGGAATCTGCTCCGCTCCGGGAAACCTCCCCAAGGCCCATTCTTCCTCTTGTTTGCGGCGCCAGCTTTTGTTTTCCTAATTGCAGCATTTTTGTCGCACCGCAGCAGGACTCCGGCTGCCTCATAGATTGAGACGGCCGGCAGTTGTCAATGTTTTCAAAGAATTTCTAAAGTTGCGCCGATGACGCGAAGCGTGGTGATCGCCGTCTGCCTGTGGATGAGCACATCAGGATTGCTTCGCGCCCAGACCCTGGAAGTGATTCCTCCGCAAGCAATGGTCGATGAATCTGCCGTCGTCCGCGCTGATGGTTTGACTCCGGGTGAACGTGTTTCCATTCGCGCGGAACTGGTCGATGGAGCAGGCCATGCCTGGGCATCGGCAGCGGACTTCATCGCCGATTCACAAGGGATCGTCGATCTCTCCAAACAGGCTCCGGTGAAGGGTTCCTACTCGGATCTTTCGCCCATGGGGTTGGTCTGGTCGATGAAACCCTCCGACGACGCACGCTCCTACGCCTCGCCCCCAAACTTAGGTGCGCAGACAATTCAGTTTCAGCTGCTCAGGCAAGGTCAGCAGCTCTCGATTGCGCAACTGCAACAGCGCCAGGTCGCCGACACGGTGCGCCAAATCAAAATAAATGGGCAAATTCATGGCACGCTTTTTCTCCCGAACGTCAGCGGACCAGCTCCGGCAGTGCTGGTCGTCGGAGGGTCGGAAGGCGGCGAACCTCTTCAGAAAGCGGCCTGGCTCGCGTCTCACGGATATGTTGCTTTCGCGCTGGCCTATTTTCGCTGTGCGGACCTTCCACGCGACTTGGAAGCCATTCCTCTCGAGTACTTCGGGATCGCGCTCAATTGGATGATGAAACGCCCGGAAGTACTGCGTACCGGCCAATGTGCGCTATCCGGCGTGCTGCGGCAATAACCACCTGCCCTATGCTTGGACTCGAAAGGGACAGCCCTTGGCTTACATCCCTGTGCAATTCTTGCGCAATCCGGATCCTGTGACAAAAATGCAAGCGTCGATCGCCGTTGAGCAAACGAACGGTCCTGTCTTGCTGATCTCAGGACAAGACGATGGGGTATGGGAATGGTCCCCCATGGCGGAGGCGGTCGTGCAGCGTCTTCGAATGTCACATTTTGCGCACCGCGTTGAACATCTCGATTATCCCCACGCGGGACATCTGGCGGGACGCGCGGAAATTGTTCCAGCCTGGCACGGCACGCTTCCCCAGCCGGTCTCGGGCAGAATGACGATTTTCGGCGGAACGCCGAAAGGCAACGCCGAATCATCAATCGACGCAATTGGAAAAGTGTTGCAGTTTCTGGCGCAGAGCCTTCAAACACAAACCGCGCCTGGCCACCAATCTACACAGTAAAATCGTTGACCGTCCTGCGTTGCAGCAAGTATGCGCCCGGCCCCTGCTGCCCGCGCACTGACCGGCAAAACTCCGCGACAACAAATCCCGCCTTCATACTTTCGCGAAACGCCCAACGTGTAGCTTCGCGCCACTTGCGGGCCAGTGCCACGTCGGCGTGTTCCACCGACAGAATGTCCCCCGGAATTTCAATGCTCACACGTTCCCGTCCAAGCGATTCCCCCAGCTCCGCTCGCGCGGGCTGCCCTTTTCCATCAAACCGCACCAGCGGAGCCAGCAAGCGCAGCGCATCCAGAGTTTCGGTCCGCCCATTCTTGCCCGCAATTCTGTCGCGCACCCGCCGTGATTCCAGCATCCAGCGCACCCACAGCCGGTCGGTACCGTTGCGATGCAGTATGCTGGAAGTTTCCGGCCCGTAAAAATCCACCTTGTACGTATCGGACAAGACTCCCAGCTTCGCAAAATTAAAATGCGCGTTCCGGCTCTGCAGCGGATCGAACGTCCACGTCATCTCATGGATCCCCATCGCCAACGCTCGTTCCCGCTGCGCCTGTTTCAGCTTCGCGCCCAGATCCAGATGCCGGTACGCGTCGAGCACGGCCAGCATGTGCGAATGGATCGTCGTCGTCCCATGCTCACGCCCCATGAACCCGAACGCGAACCCAACCATCTTCTCTTTGTCGGATTTATCTCTGTCGGTCTTATCTTGGTTGGTCTTATCTTGGCTGGTCTTATCTTGGTCCGCCCTTGGCTTGTCAGTTTTCGGCCCGTCGATGGTCTTACCTTTGTCGAACGCGCCCACAAAAATGTTCCCCGCTGCCTTTAGGGCGATCGCGAGCGTGAGCGCGAGAGCGTCGTCGTCCGCCATTCCCCAGACCTCTTTTTCGACGGCCCGCAACTGGTTGAGGTCGTCGATTGTCTTGAGGTCGCGAATTGTCACCTGTGCCGCGGAAGAAGAAACCATCATCGCGGCCTTATTACAGTACCCGTTGCATTCTTGTCAACATCCAAGCTCAACCCTACTTCTTCCCTGCCGGAAAATTCACTCGCAGACCCACGCGAACCAGAAACGGCGGCCCCAAATTCACGATCGGAGTTTTCGCCACCTGATAGCGCTGTCCAGTTAAATTCTCAGCCGCCGCGAACGCTTCCAGGTGCCGCGTCAGGGTGCGTCCGATCTGTAAATCCATCGTGTAGAACCCGTCCAGCGGAAACTGATTCTGATCGTCATCAAATTGCCGGCTTACATATCGTCCATCCACGCTCAACAAAAACCGCGAAGGGGTCCAATAGCGCGCTTCCCACGTGAACACGTTGCGCGGCACCTGCGCCACATCGAGCCCCACCAGGCTGATTCCGCCCGGGTCGCCCGGGTAGCTCACGACGACTGCTGCCGTATACGTGTACCCCGCGGTGATCTGAATATCGTGGTTCACATGCACAACTCCATCCAGTTCCACGCCACGCGACCGCGTTCGTCCGAGATTTTCTTTCTGCCGCGTAATGAGCGTCTGGGTTACCGTCAACGTCACGTTATCAATGGGATCGACGATGTCGCTCCAGAAGAAGGTCCCTCGCAGATCGAGCTTGCGGTTCCACCACGTGACGTTTGCTCCCGCCTCCGCACCCGTTAAGCGCTCGGCGTTGAGTGCGGGATTATTCAGCGTCAGAACGTCCCCCACGCGAAACGTGCGGTACAACTCATTGAGCGTGGGCGCGCGAAATGCACGGTAGATAGAGCCTGTGACCGACACGTGCTCATTCAGCGACCGCAGCACCGAGAGCCGCGGACTGAATGCCAGATCGCTGCGACTGGGAAGATAGGTCGACGCCGGAGTTCCGCCCACCGGGACCGTTACCAGCCGTCCGTTGAAATTATTCCAATCGTCCAGCCTCGTGCTCAGAATGACCGTCCACTTTGCGCGATGGAAAATATCTTCTCCAAACCACCCCAGCGTGCTTTGACGTCCACCGCTCAGGCTGCTCTGGTTTTTGCCCGTGAACAGCCTTTCATCGCTCGATCCAATCACCTCATTCAAGTCCATTCCGCCGATCAGAGTCTGGCTCTTGCCGAGAAAATGTGTCCACTGCGCTCCCCCGCTGACAACCTGCTCGGGAACGTGCTGAATATCGGTCAGCGTCTCGCTGTCCCGGGTTGTGGACACGGCGGAATTTGTCTGGTTGTAACCCTCCGAGTTGCCATAGACGCGCACCGAGAGTGAATCTTGACTGCCGAACTGTCGATCCACACCCGCGGTTCCTTCGGCAATCAGCGTGTCATTTGTCTGGAGCTGCGTGCCGTTATGCCGGTACTCCGTGAAATAATTTCCGCGTGCGAAAAACTTTCCATTGCCATTCAGATCACGTCCAACCCGCGCGATGACCGTCGCGTCTTCCACGTTTGCGGGCCTATCCACCGTGCCGCGCAACGCGTAAGGCACGACGTAGAAGCCGTCCGTGCGGAACATTTCCGTCGCTGCCGAGTAGTCCCAAACGCCGATATGATTCCCCGCCCAAATTGACAGTTCCGGCGTCTTCTCATTCCCGTAGGAAGTTTCGAGCGTGAAGGCGGGCGCTTCCGGCTGCCGCATCAATATCTGCACAACTCCGCCCAGCGCATCACTGCCATAGAGATTTGAAGCTCCGCCCCGCACAACCTCTATGTCTGATATCGCCGCCCGCGGGATCCGGTCCCAATAAACCCAGCCTCCGAAGGGATCGATCAGCGAAATCCCGTCGGCCAGCACCAGTGCGCGGCTCGACGCCGATCCTCCCAGCCCCCGCAATGAAACGCCCTGCGATGAAGCATTCGCGGACCGGCTGTCTGACCGTCGAAACAGTGAGAAGCCCGGCACCTGGCGTAGCACATCGTCAACTCGCAACGCGGGAGTCGACACCACATCCTCGCTTGATAACAACACGTTGCTCCCGGGTGTATCCGACAGCCGCACCTCCGAGCGCGCGGCCGACACAACTACCCGTTCATTTTTCGAGGAAGCCCGCAGCACGACATCCAGATGAATGGAGCTGGAATTCCCGTCACCGCTCCACGTCTTGGGCTCGGCGCTAAATCCCTCCGCCGTAACGGTGATCTTCCCCGCTCCAGCCGGAACGTTCTGGAATGTGAACCGCCCTCGTTCGTCAGTTTCGATTTTGGCGCGGAATTGTCCGCTCTCCAGTTGAATCGAAGCTCCACGCAGGACGGCGCCTGTCGCATCCCGCACGACGCCGTCCACAGTAAGAGTTGGCGCAGGGGCCTCGGATTGCGCCACAAGGCAGGGCGCAGCCAGTAAGCAGAAAAGCAGGGGCAGAATTTTGAATCGGCACGAAGGCATTATTTGGAGACCCCATTCACGATGGAACCGTTCCTCGACGATACCAGAGCAGGTCCCGACTCCCAATCTCCTCTCACGAACTTTGGTCATTGCCTTAACCGTGCCAACTCGCTCCGTAACCATCGTAACTTTGGGTGTAGCATATCCAATCGAAATCAGGGAGCGCGCCATGACTATCTACGACTTTCGCCGCATCGCCCTCAGCTTTGAAGGAGCCGAAGAGAGTTCGCACATGGGTGCGGCCGATTTCCGAGTCGGTGGCCGCATCTTTGCCACGCTTGCCTCCGCCAAGCAAGGCTATGGAAACCTGATGCTCACTTCCGAGCAACAGGCGGTCTTCGTCGAAGAGCTTCCTGATATCTTCCTTCCCGTTCATGGTGGCTGGGGACGCGGAGGCGCGACTCACATCCGACTTTCGGCTGCGACCGAAGACGTCCTGACCGGCGCCCTGCAAACTGCGTGGAAGCTGAGGGTGGACAAAAACGCCAAATCGCGTGCTAAAACAAGTCCGCGCGCACAAGAAGAATTAGCCAAGCCGCGTCGAAAAACGGGCGCCAAAACCCGCAGCAAGAAGCACTGAAACTCCCCCCTTCCCGGGAACCGGCCTCATCCTCCCCGTTCCCCGCATCTAAATCCTCGTGCTACCCTCGAACTCACTGGAGATCCCAAACACCATGAAGCCTATGACCATGCTCCTCGTGGTGCCGATGCTGCTTGTGCTCGCGAGCACTCCGCTCGCCGCTGCCGATCGCGGCACCATCGTTCGTGAAGCCATCATCTACATTTCGCCCGACTCCGCTTCGCACAAGCTCGCCCAGGCCGAGCGCGGACGCGAAATTGTTCTTCTCGACAAGAGCCGCAACTGGCTCAGCGTCGAAGCCTTTCTTGGCTACGTCAACAATCCTGACGCCGCCTTTGTCGAAGATGAAGAAGGCGACCGCAAAACCGTGACAGGGTGGATTCTCGATATCGGCATCGTCTGGCCCGCTACGCCGAACGGCGACCGTATCCTCTTCGGCGCTGCTGTCGACTCCGAAGACGAGGCCAGCCAGCGCCATGGACGCCGCGGCGCCGCGCAAGACGCTCTCCGTCTCTACCATCGTGTTTACGATATCTTTCCCAATTCTCCTCTCGCCGGAGAAGCTCTTTACCGCGCCGCCGACATCAAGTGGCAGATTGACAAAACCGATTTTCTCTCCCGTCCCTCGGCCCACGAAAAAGAGTCTTTCTATCGTCAGGCCATCCCGGATGACCAGATGAAACTCGTCATGAAAAAATTCCCCAACACGAAATGGGCTGAACTTGCGAGCTTTCATCTCATCGACAACAAGCTCTGCGGAGACTGGCAGGGCTCATCGAAATGCCCTGACAAGGAAGCAGACATCTATGAAAAATACACCAAGGAACATCCGCAGTCGCCCTCCGCGCCGGAGGCTCTCTACAATGCAGCCTCGCGCCGTGCGGCGCTGATCGAAATTTATAAGACGGAAGAACAACCAAAGAAGTCGGAGCAATCCAAGAGCCAGGCCATTTCGCTCGCCCAGCAACTCATTTCGCAATACCCGCAAAGCGACTGGTCCTCCCGCGGACAGACGCTTCTTTATTTGCTGCAGCAGGGCGTGCCGACTTACGGGAACGCCGTGCAGTAGCGCAACTACGACGCGGCTGCCTCACACATTCCCTGGCTGCTGCTATCCTATTTCCCTTCCACACAGGGGACACAGTGAAAGATAGGAGTGTCCGCGCCTAACGTTCGGCGGCACGACTGTTCCGTCCAGAATCGGTGGCCAGAACCAGTTTTCTTAACCTGCCGTGAACACGGGTCTGAGATACTGATATGACCCAAACGGAGATGAAACTTTGAGCGACTATCTTTTGTCCGTAATACTTGGAATTGTCGAAGGCCTGACCGAATTTCTGCCCGTCAGTTCGACGGCCCATTTGCGCATTGCTGAACAACTCATGAACGTGCCGCTCTCCAGCGGCTACTGGAAGATGTATTCGATCGTCATCCAGTTGGGCGCGATCCTCGTCCTGCCGATTTATTTTCGCAGCCACATTGCCAAGCTCATCTCCACGTGGCCTGAAGGCGAGCATCGCGATTGCGATTCCCTGACCCATCCGCTGAGTCTCGTCATGATCGCGTTCGTCGTGACCGCCGGCCCGGCATTTCTCTTGACCAAGGTGATCGGCAAGAACCTCGAAAGTCTTACGGTCATGGGAGCCGCGCTCCTGATCGGCGGTATCGTGATGTGGGTGATCGATGCGATGAAAGCGCCGTGGGAAAAAGCTGGCCCTGACACGCCCGGCTCGCCCATCCACACCTGGAAGATGGACGACATCCACGGCGGCCAAGCGCTCTGGATCGGCGCCTGCCAGATTCTCTCTGCCGTATTCCCTGGCACGTCGCGCTCGATGTCGACCATCGCAGCCGGCCAACTGGCGGGAATGTCGCGCGCCGCTGCGCTGGAATTTTCGTTCTTTCTTTCCATGCCGACCATGGCTTTAGCCACACTCTACACGCTCTACAAATCGCTCTCTGGAAAAGATGAAAACCCCATTGGCGTGGCCGAGATTTCATCGCATGAGTGGGTAATCCTCGCCATCGGATTTGTAGTCTCCTTCATCGTCGCCTACGGAGCAGTCGCGTGGTTCATGGGTTGGGTCCGCAAACGCGGCTTCGCCCCATTCGCTCTTTACCGCATCATCCTCGGAGCAGTGGTGTTGGCCTGGGCCATGGGGATGATCGGACACTAAGGTCAGGAGGATCTGGTGAGACCGCCCGGAGCCGTGCAGCCCGCGTACCCTTCACTGCACAATAATCTTGCTCAGCAGCTTCGCCTTATTCACGCCGTTTTGCACTTGCAGAGGAATCTCTCCGGCTACATCCGGCTGAAACTCAAAATCGTAGGTTTCTCCCGACACAATATGCAGAACTGCGTCGCTCGTCACGCTCAGCCGGGCTGGCAGCGTCGCTCCGTCCTGGCAAGCGCGCGCCACGTCACCGGATGTTCCTTCGTGCCTATCTCGAAATCGCCGTAAAGATCGGGCGCCATGTTGATCAACCGCAGTCGGTACTTCACGCCTCGGTTGAACACGATCGGGCTCGGCTCTTCGGTGCCATTTAAGATGATGTGGGTGGCGGTAAAGCTGGCCTCGCGTGTGCCCATGACCAGTACTTTGTCATGCTCGGGATCGAAAACCTCGCCTGGCTCCAGCACCATGAGCGCGCCGTAAATTCCTCCCGTGAGTTGATCGGCATCCGCCGCGTGTGTGTGATAGATAAATGTCCCCGCGCGATTCGGCGTAAAGTGTGCGGTGAAGCTTCCGCCCGGAGGAATCGCCGGCGTCACCCGATTTCCGGCACCCCCTCCAATTACTCCGTCGTAATAACTGTCCAGCTCGATGCCGTGCCAATGGATCGTGGTCGATCCCCTCAGATGATTCACGACGGTAATTTCCGTCGGCTCTCCCCTCGTGACGACCATGGGCGGACCCATCGCCTTGTCTTGCGAAACGACCATCTTTTTCCCCTCGCGCACGGAGCACGAAAACGTCGGCGACTTCCCGCCCGCAGCGTTCGGCTCAATCACCAGATCAATCTTGTGCGCCGGACGGCTCTCTGCCGCCGATGCCGCGGCGCCCGGCGCCGCCTT
>JBELAC010000037.1:0-25739 GCA_049509215.1 Terriglobales bacterium | reverse complement strand
ATCTCGGCGACGTAGTCTACTTCTTCGGGCAGGAGCGCTATTACTACGACCAGTTCTACGATCCTTATCGCGACTATGCGGGGCCGATCTTTGCGATTCCCGGAAACCACGACGGCGTTTTATTCTCGGCCGAGCCGGTGCCCTACTCATTAGCGCCTTTCGTCGAAAACTTCTGCGCGAAGGCTCCGGCGAACGATCCGGCGGCGCAGGGATTTGCGCGCACGACCATGACGCAGCCCGGAGTTTATTTCACGCTCAACGCGCCCTTCGTGAAGATCATCGGGCTTTATTCCAATACCAGTGAGACCACCGGCGTGATCAGTGGCGGGGCCGCGGGATCTGCGCAGCTTGCATTCCTGCAGAGCCAATTACAGGCCGCAGCCGCACAGCGGGCGCAGAAGGGCGCCGATTCATTTGCCTTGATCATAGCCGTGCACCATCCGCCATTCACCATCAGCAGTTCACACTTTCCGAGTCCCGCCATGCTCGCCCAGATTGATAGCGCGTGCGCCCAGGCGAACATCTCGCCGGACCTTGTACTCTCCGGCCATGCCCATCTCTACGAACGGTACACGCGCACGATGAAAACCGATGGCCGGCAAATTGCCTATGTGGTGGCGGGCAACGGAGGATATTTCAATCTCAGCAAACCGGTAACTGGAAAGAACGGGCTCAATCCTCAGCCTGGCATTCCGGGCACCGACGGACAAGGGAATCAGCTTACGCTCGATGTTTACAACAACACTCTTTATGGATTTCTGCGGCTGACGGTTGATCAGAACTCGATCCTCTGCGAATCGCTCGGCGTGGATGAGACTACCGGAAAGACATCCCAGCTCGATTCGTTTGTTGTGGACCTGCCAAAGAATGCTGTGAGCGCTAAAGGCGCCCCTCATCCCAGCAAGACGCGCGCGGGCGTCACCATAAAACCGAAGGCGGTCAGGACGCGAACAAAACGCTGAGACGGCGCGGGACTTCGACGACAGTCTCATCGCTGATACGTCTGTACCGGAGTAAGCAGTCAAGACGAGCACGCGCCACGGGGCTTTTCAGGATGCTGACGCTCCCGGGCCGCATCCCGGTTTAAAGATCATCCCCTCCCGCGCTTTGCCATTCATAATGACCAGCAATGGCTCTTTGAAGCGCAGGTGACGGACGCAATCCAACTCTTCGACTGCTGTTTGCGCCGTGAGCCACTCCCAATCCACGGAGCCCTCGCCGGCATCTGGATTCACCGTGAAATATCCGACCTGGAAGGCCATGAGATTCTGGAAAAAGTGGCTGCCTTGCGATGGCATGACGCGGAAATCCCGGAAGCCTGCCTCAACGATTACGCGCGCTCCTGAAATTTCGTCCCACTCCACTGGAATTCCGAGCCAGGGATCATTCGAGCCCAAACGGCCGACGCCGATCAGGAGATAGGAACGGTTCTCCAATGTGAGCTTCGTGTTGAAATGGGCGACGGCCTCGGCAACCTCCTGACTGCGTCCGCGCTCAAAGCGCTGGAAATCCACCACCACTACGTCGCACAGATTCTGCACGCGCCCATTGCCCAGCACCATCGCGCTCCGGCAGACCAGATCCGCAGCCTTGACGTCGCCCATCCGAAGCTCTTCTTCTTCACGCGACAACACCAGCGGACGAATCTGCAGGAATCCAAATTCTGCTGCATCTTGCGCCCGCTCCGGCAAGCGAACCGCAAACTCGATCTCTACCGGCTGTCCCAGAGCGCCTTCGCCGACTTTCGCAAGCTGTTGCAAGATCGGAGCCAGCGGAAAGACTTCATGTTTCAGCACGGGCGCGAAGCTCACGATGCGCGTGCCGGGACGACTCGTCCCGTCGTAAACCGCATCGTTGTCGCGGCTGTAGGTGGAAGCGACGGCTCGCAATGTGCCGTCGATTTCGGCGTCGCGCAGGCCAAAGCGCGCCTCGCGTAATTCGCTGAGCGAAGAGTTGATCCCGGAACCATCGCCCTGTGCATTTTCTGCGCCTTCTTCGCGGTGCCTACGATTCATTTCGAGCGCCCAGAATTCCGACTGGGAATTAGAAAGAATGTCTTTCACGGACGAGAACTGAACCAGGTTCTGCGGATAGCGCGGGCAAAACGTCATCGACTTCCCGCCTTCGACCACTTCCCTTCCCATCCCAAGCGCAACCGCCGCGATGCCGTCCTCTGGGGCCATCGGCGGCACGGGATAGAAATTGCGCGACCGCACAACGCCCGAAAAATCCGGATAGAAGCGGTCGCCGTGCGTCCCGCCGACCACCTGCTGCAGGATCACCGCCATCTTCTCCTCTTCCGTCCGGTAGGGTGTCGCGCGCACGTAAGCTTTCGCATGCTGGCTGAAAGTTGACGCGTAGGTGCGCTGTATCGCTTCCGTCAGCCGCTCTAGACGCACCTGAACATCTGGCTGGTGATTGGCGAGCATGAACGTTTCATAGACGCCCGTGAAGGGCTGGTATTGCGAATCTTCCAGCAGGCTGGAAGAACGCACCGCCAGCGGCCATGTCACCTCGAGCAGGAATGCGAGCAAGTCGCTGCGCAGAGAGGCCGGCAGCGGCGATGCCAGAAACCGTCTCTGGATCTCCGTATCGTCGTTGCAGTTGATCGCGAACTCGAGCAGGTTATTTTCGGCGAGAAAGCGATCGAATACATCTGTGCTCAAAACAAGCGCGGGAGGAACGCTTATTTTGACTCCAGGAAAACGCCGCGAAAAACGCCGTTTGTATAGCAGATGCCGTACAAACGCCAAGCCTCGAGCTTTCCCTCCCAGCGAGCCCGAGCCAATCCGAAGAAAGAAGGCATCCCCGGCTTTGAAGGTCGCCGCATTGAAATCGCCGATCAGAAACTCGCTCTGCTCGCGCCGGTAGTCGTTGATGGACTGAATCAGATCCTGGCGCAGCGCTTCGAGGTCCGCGAAATCCGAAACCTTGCGCGGACGCAGCTTCTGCGCGACGGCAAATTCGGTACGAGCCGTCAGCCAGCGCGAGAAATGATTCCGCTGGCTGTGGTAGCCCAGGCTCTCGGCGGGCACGGTGTGCAGCAGTGCTTCCAGGGAGTTCATGTCACTGGCCCGCGCCACCTCGACGCCATCGGGCATGCGGAAGATGAAGTCACCAAAGGCGCACTGCTGCGTCAACAGCTTGCGAAAGTCTCGCAGGAAAGTCGGCGAGCGCTTCTGCAGAAAAGCGAATCCTTCTGCATGCGCGCGCGTCCGGTATTCGGTGTGGCTGGAGTGCAGAACGACGGGCACATCGGGAACGGAATCCCGGATCATGTGCGCCAGTTCGAATCCCGCCTGCGCGTTCGCCGCGCCCCCACGCGGAAATTGCACATCGGAGACGACTGCCAGCAGGTTGTCGCGATAATCCATGGCCACCTGTGCGGCCTCTTCATAATCCGAGCACAATAGGATTTTCGGCCGCGCCTGCTGCCGCACCAACTTGTGCGCTACGTTGATCCCCTCGCGGATCACGCGGCTCGACTGGCTGATCAGTTCCGTATAGATCACCGGCAGAATCGAAGAGTAGTACCGGATATTGTCTTCGACCACCAGCAGCACCGGCACTCCGAGCAATTTGGCATCGTGGCGGACATTCCGCTTGTCTTCGACGTACTTGACGATCGCGATCAGGATGCGCGCATTTCCCTGCCACAAGAAAATTCTGTCGATCTCGGTGGAGGGATTTCGGGCAATGAAGCTCTTGACCTCGCGATAATCGTAGGCCAGCACGACGATCGGAATATCGCGCCCCAGCTCCCGGACTTCGCGCGCCAACTGGGCAGCGTTCATTTCGCCGACCGCTAGATTGGTCACGATCAGATTAAAGCGCGATTGCGAGCGCACCAGATCGAGCGCCTGCGAGCAGCTGGATACATGCGTGATGCCGGGAATCTGTTGCAGATTGAGTTCGCGCGATTCACCGATCAGCAACTCGTTGAGTCGGCCGTCTTCCCGCAGAATGAAGGAATCGTACAGGTTGCTGACCAGCAGGATATCCTGCACGCGAAACGGCATCAGCCGTTCGAAGCCCTCAAACGCATCCTCGGCGTCGAAGAGAGACTCGAGTTCGCCGGGAGCGGCCATAGTCAGGCTGGCATTCAAATCGGATATGTCAACGGCGGACATCCCGATCAGCGTGCATTGTAGCAAGCCAACGATCCTGCTCGCCGTGATTGGTCACCGCTATCGAAGTGGCTTTTTCACCAGGCTCGTGTGACTTGCGACACATCCCCACTGTCCCGCTGAAAGTATCCATGTGTCGGTAAAGCGGCCATAGTGGTCGAAGGGCTTGCCCCGCTCCGAACCTTTCGTGTGATAGGTTCCGATAACGATGGCGACACTGGGATAGAGGTACACATTCACATCGTCGTTGGCAACCATGCTCGTCTGCACAGACGGATCCTTAGCGTCAGCGATAAATTTTGCCTTGTTCATCACCGTGCCGTCCGTGTCGGTGTATACAAACGTGTCAGCAACCAATCGGCCCAAGGCCTCGCCATCGCGATGAATCTGGGCCTGATTCCAGGCATTTTCGAGGGCGATCAACTTACTTCTCTCCGCTTTCGACTCATCGAGCGAAACTTGCGCGTATAAGGCCACGCTTGCTGCTAGCACAATCATCGCTACGAATCGCTTTTTCATATCGCCCCTCGCCTTATGACTTCCCCCGGTTTCCGCCTGGCACGTTCTAAACTGGTTAGGATCCCGTTGCGCTGGAGTTACGCATCTTTTAACTTGAGCTTAGACTTGTTTTCCTCAATAAACGCTTTAAGTTCGTCCGCCGCCCCCAGTAGCCGAGTCCACTGCTCGTAATAGAGTGTGACGGGAAAGCGCCCCAATCCGTAGACGCTGACGCCGCCTTTTTCGCTGACCCGAAATTCCATGGCACCGCTGCGTTTCTTGGTCTCAACCTGCTTTTCCAACTCCTGCAGCTTCGCCTTGAGTTCTTCATAGCTTGGTTCGGTCATAACTGCTCCTGGTATGGATTTCTTTTCATCATAGGGTGCTCGCAGCCTTTTCGTCGAGAAGATCAGCCGTTTCAGGTCAGAAAGCTCAAAAGAACCTTCCCACTTTGAAAAAGAACTTGCGGTGGTCGCTGTCACCGATGCTGCCTCCGAAAAACATCGGACCAAACACGGTCTGAAACAAAAGGCCAATTGTCGCGTCCTGCGCCACCTCAGTTGTCTTGGCTGGCAGGCCGTACGCCTTGCCGGCCTCGTACATCGCAAGCAGGTAGACGTTCTGCTTCAGCAATGGAGAAAGTTGACGCACTCGATAGAGGAAGCCTGGCTGCAATAGAAAGTACTGATTCGTCAGCAGCTCGTTCGTTCCATACGCGCCAAGACGCAGTGGCCCACCTAAACTGAAGATGGGGAATCCTGTGTCCTTGGTTGAGAACGACGTCCCTCCGGATGCAAACAGCAGAACTGAGGATTTCTGACTCGTCCGCTCGGCAAAGCCTAAGCGCAGTTCCTCGGTCGGCACCGTGCTCGAGGTTCCGGGCTTCGTGTCATAAAAGTGGAAAGTCGATTCCACACGCATCCCGCTCCGTGGGATCACCGGATCGTCAAAACGATCAACCCGAAGTTGCAGCGAGGTGACTCCGTACCTTCCGCGAACCGCGGGCGCAACCGGCTCTCCGATATCCTCGCTGATCTTCTGGTAACCCGCCTCGTATCCGGCGCGAAGTTCCGCGCTGCGTCCGAATGTATAGCCCAGGTCAGCCCCGCCGCCCATCAAACGGTTGCGATACTCGCCCAGGATTTTGTCCCGCTGGTAAACATAAAATGGGCTGCTGTCCGCCGTTCCATGCGTGGCCACAAACCAACCCGTATGCGCGTTGAACGGGTGGAAAAATTCCGTTTTCCATCCATACTCCGAACCCGCCACCAGATCGTTGCGCCACTCGGAGCCGAAACCACCCACATCCATGAACGTGACGCGCCCGCCTACCGTGAAGAGCACATTCTTGTAATCGGCCCCGTCAATCATCAGCAAAGGATGCACCGTCGGAGGCGCGTATTCTTTCTCCGCGGCTTCGATCAACAATCCCGTCTGTCCGTCTCGCACGACTTCCTGGTATCCGGCTCGGGCGAACCGTCCCAGACCGGTGATCTCCATCATCTTCGCGTTAATTTCCTTCGGATCAACCGGAGCACCCGCCAGGCCTACCAGCTCGTGCCGCAAGCCATCTTCTATATCCCCGGTCGCGCCCGTGATCTCTACGAATTGCGGCACCGGCGCTTGCCTGCGTCTGCCTGCCCGATCCGACAGAATCTGCTGCCACTCCCCCTGATCAACCTGCAGACGAGCGAGCAATGCGCTTTTATTCCGCGCGGCCTTGTATCCTTCGGCCTCGATCTGTTCAAAGAGTTTGTAATCGGTGGTCGAGAACTTCTGCGTTTCAGCCGTCAGAACGATATCGGCTTTTTCCATGCTGGCCAGTTCGTTGGCGTCAATCGCCACGCTTGCGGACCGCTCCAGAACATCAATCGACGACAACGCCTTTTTCGGATCGAGCGGCTCCGCCTTCAAGTGAACCGCGATCACGATATCGGCGCCCATTTGGCGAGCAACGTCGACGGGCAGGTTGTCGAGCAGTCCTCCATCCACCATCACGCGGCTTCCATCGCGCACGGGAACAAAAAATGCCGGGATCGCCATCGTCGCCCGCATGGCCTCGGCCAGCGATCCCTGGTCAAACACGTACGATTTTCCTGACACCAGGTCGGTAGCCACGCAGCGAAAAGGAATCGGCAGATCGTCGAAGGTCTTCATTTCCGAATACGGCAGGCCCACCCGATCCAGAATCAATCCCACCTGCTGCCCCGAATTGAATCCGCTGGGGAATTGCGCCCCGGCCTTCAATCCAAATTCAAATGCATTCTGATATTCGCGCCGGTCCTCTTTCCGGCGAAACGAGAGGTCGGTATAGGGCGTTGCGCCACGCAGCACTTCGTTCCACCTTATATCCCGGATCAGCTTGCTGATCTGCTCGGGCGATTCGCCCGATGCATAGATCCCTCCTACCAATCCGCCCATGCTGGTGCCGGCGATCATGTCCACGGGGATGCGGTTTTCCTCCAGCCATCGGATGACTCCCAAATGCGCTAACCCGAGCGCTCCGCCACCCTCAAGTACCAGCGCGATGCGGGGGCGCCGCTGAATATTCGCCGGGGTCTGTTCCGGGCTGCCGCCCGCGCCAGCCTGGGCACTGAGATTCGACCCCGTAATGAATGATAAAAGCACCGCAAAAAAGACGAGCCTGCGAGATTTCATTGGGTCTCCCGAACCGCTCCAAGTTTACGATGCCCGTCGATCCCAGGTTCAAAGAGGAGCGCCTTCCCGGGTGTAGGAATCCCCATCGACTACCCTCTCCCCAAAGATGAAAAACTCTTCACACGAGGAAGAGTGGATTTAGCAATTCTGCAATATTTCGTGCTACTTCAGTAACTTGCAGCATATTTCTCCATTTGGAAATGGAAGCCGGAATGCTAAAATAAGGCAGAAAGCACCTCCGCGTCGCGAAGATCAAAGGGGAAAACCGTGAAGAAGAAGTCGCTTATTGAAAGCCTGCCCGTGCTGTTGCTGCTCGGATTGCTTGCTGGAGCCGTGGGGGGCTTGGGAATCGGCCTGATCCAATTGCACTCGATGGCGCAAGCGGCCTCGTCGTCAACAGCAGGTAAGTAAGCCCCTGCTGCTCGCTAAACTGCGACAGATACGCCCTCCTCGGGCGTAGGGCGTCTACGGGATTTTCCGGTGACTGAAAGTGGAGCGGCCCATGGGACTCGAACCCATTTCGCCGGCTTGGGAAGCCGGGGCACAACCCATATACCAGGGCCGCTCTGATTGAGCTGCGGAACAAATCTCAGAAACAGCAGCTTCCGGCTGCAAGTTTCATGCTCGATTGGTTAGACTACCACCCCGGCGTTTTCAAGACAATCTACCCGCATGCTCTGGTAGTGATGCGGTTTGAAATCGGCAAGGGTAGCGCCATAGTCCGGTCTGTGGGAAACTGTCGCCATGCCCAAAGATCGCAAAAAGACGTACTCAGACCGCCAATCACAGGCCTCCCACACCAAGAAGCAGGCCAAGCAACAAATGAAGAAAGTTACGCGAGAAGATTTCAGCCAAGACGCTGTCCGGATCGCAAAAGAAGCTACGAAGGATTAGGCTTTCAAACTGCACCACCACCACGTGCTCTCCTCCAGCGATCCTCCCCCGCTGACCCCGTCGCACTCCACAACGGCCGGCAGTGTCCTGATTTGAGTCGGGGCGGTCTTGTTCCATATAGTCTTGTTGCATATAAGGAGAATCAGGGGAGTCTCCATGGTCGCCAAAAAGAAGATCGCCGAAGAGAGGATTGCCACCGCAAAAATGACCTCGATGGGACCACCAGTGCCGGAGTTGCCGGTCGCCGATGTCGTACGCGCACAACGGCATTACAGAGATGCGCTTGGCTTTGAGATTGGATGGCTTTACCCTGGCAAAGGCATTGGCGCCGTGTCACGCGATAAGGCGGTCATATTCTTTCGTAAGAGGAAGCCGCCGTTCGAACCCGCCATTCACTGGGTGTTCGCTGAAGATATCGATGCGTCGTATAAGGAACTGACGTCGTCAGGTGCGAACATCGTCGATCCTCTCGAAAGAAAACCCTGGGGATTACGGCAGTTCACCGTGAAGGATCTGGACGGAAACCTCTTCTACTTCCACCATGACTAGAGCGGTTGTACGTTTTGTGTAGCCCAGTTTCTGAATTGTCATGCTGAGCGAAGCGCTCCATGCGCGCTACTTTTGGGGCGATACCGGTGACGCGGGAGGCGCAGAGTCTGGCGGCAGGTTTGTGCTGGGCACACTCGGGACACGATTTCCGAACAGCGGCTCCGACAATGACGCCGGGGCCACGGGCGTTCCCTCGGGCCGTATTCCCTTGGCTTCGACGATCGACCAGCGCCAGTCCTCATCCGGGCCGGGAGTGATTCCAATATTCTCGCGCAGCGATGCGCTGCTGAACGGCCTTGCCTCGGTTTTAAGGTGATAGAGCAGTGTCACATCCGAATGGCGCTCGACCGTGACCGTTCCTGTGCTCTCAGCCGCGGGTATCACGCGCGCGTGCGAAGCCCGTTCCGCGTCTTCGCCCGGCTTGCGTTCTAAGGTTAGACCAATCGTGATCTCCCGTAGCACCCAGTCGCTTCCATTGAAGATCTCCAGTTGCAGGTTGTCGTCCTGAATGAATCCCGGCCCATCGAGCTTTACCAGTTCAGCCAGCGGCAGATCTTCCACCAGCACAGGCTTCAGCAGCAGCGAACTGGCCCGTGCGTTGAACGACATACTGCAAGTGACATCCGGCGACGACACCTTCAGCGTGCCCGACGGATCAACCGAAAAAACCGTCTTGCTCGGGGCGGCCGGCTTCGCTCGGCTGGCCTCTTCCATAACTTCAGGCAGATTGTCGTTGTCAATTACGGTATGCGATGGAATGGGAGTATCGAGCGGCTGCTGCTCGGCGGTCTGCTGCTTTTGCGCTTTCTCTTTGCGTAAGTTTCGCGCCAGATCGCCCAGAGATGGCGACTGGCCGTCTTCCTGAGCTGCGGCCACCCCGGGCCAAGCCAGTGCGAACAATGCCGCCAATACGACGATGGGGATTTTCAATCGCATGAGTCGTGCTCAATGAACAATGATCAATGCGGTCTGCGCATACGCAGGCCCGCTCAGGCTCTACTTGAATTCTAGGCGAGACGTAACAGGAAGAAAGTTACCGAAGGCACCCCGAGGTGCTACGACTTCCGGTAGTGAGATGGAGGAAGGGCAGATGCGCTCAGATCGAAGCGACGCGCAACGGGGCGCATCTGCCCTTCAAGCCAGTCGGAGACTCACAGCAGGCCAGAACTGCGAAGACGGTGAATCGGATCCGCTGTTGGCACGGGTTGACGCTTAAAAACCCAGCGCGCCACCGCAATTCCCAATGCCGCATAGCACAGATGCCAGATTTTCATAATCCGCTCCCCACGCCGGAACCGGACTTGGGGAGAAACTACGAGGTCCCGTCGTGAACAAACATTACAGTTGTTCCATCGGCAGGTACAGCCCACGAAGGTGCTACGGCACTGCCCGAAAGGGCACTCCTGGTAACCAAGCGGCGCGACCTCTGTGTTCCCCCCTGCCCCTGTGGTTATTGGATCTTCTGGCGATTGCAGATAGTTCTGGAAGATCTGAGGCGAACGATCAGTCAGGCGCGTTGTCGATCCAACCACCGCCCACGACTATGTTGCCGTCATAGAAAACAGCGGCCTGCCCCGGCGTGATCGCCCGCTGCGGCTCGTCAAAAGTCACCAGAACCTCACCTGGCCCAGTCGCCTGGATCGTGGCCGAAGATCCTTGATGCTTATGCCGGATCTTCACCATCACCCGCATCGGCTCCCGAATCTCGGCACATGAAATCAAATTTACCCGCCGCGCTCGCAGCGTCCGCGAATAAAGATCTTGGTCGTTCCCGACTACAACTTGCCGCGTGTCATTCTTGATCTGGATCACGTAAAGCGGCGATCCGGTCGCCACCCCCAGACCCTTGCGCTGACCGACGGTAAAGTTGTGCACGCCGCCGTGCTCGCCAATCACTGTGCCGTCGCTCGTGACCATCTCGCCGGCGGTCTCGGGTCGCACGCCTCCCTGCTCGGCTAGGTATGCGTCGAGAAAGCTCTTATAGTCGCCACCCGGCACAAAGCAGATTTCCTGTGAGTCCGGTTTTTCCGCAATTACAAGATTGTGCTTACGAGCCAACTCCCGCACCTCGGGCTTCTGCATCCCTCCCAGCGGAAACAGGGTGCGGCTCAACTGTTCCTGCGTCAGGCCAAATAGAAAGTACGTCTGATCCTTCGACCGGTCTGCCGGACGCTTCAATAGCCAACGGTCGCTACCGTCATCAAAAGCAACCTGGGCGTAATGGCCGGTGGCCACCCGGTCCGCCCCAATCTGCCGCGCCACGACGAGAAGCTGATCGAACTTCAAATGATTGTTGCAGAGGCTGCAAGGAATCGGCGTGCGCCCTGCCAGATACTCTTCGACGAACGGCCGCACCACGTCGCGCTCGAATCGCTCTTCGTGATTCACCACGTAATACGGAATCCCAATCGTCTCCGCCACGCGCCGCGCGTCATAAACATCGTCAATCGAGCAACATCGCCCCTGCACGGATTCCGGCATCCCCGCATGTCCGGCGAGCCGCCGCTGGTTCCAGAGCTGCATGGTCAAGCCGATGACGTTGTGCCCTTCCGCGCGCAACATGGCCGCAACGGTCGAGGAGTCAACTCCTCCCGACATTGCGACGGCGATTGTTTCTGTGCTCATTGTGGATACATTATTCGGCGCGCTTCCAACCCCCGCCAGCCTGCGGACGCCAGCGCGTTCCATACATGTCAAGCCATTCGCCGATGGGCTGGTTTTTCTTGGGTTCGCTCCCCATCCGCAGAATATTTCCGTCGGGATCTTCTACCTGCATCTCGCAAGCCCATTCATAGTTGGTCGGTAGATGGCGAACCTTCGCCCCGGTGAGCCGATACTCCGATAATAAAGCATCGACATCTTCTACGCCGATCCAGACCCACGATCCCGGATTCCCCTGGTCGCCTTCGCTCAGAAAAATATGACAACGGCCGCGCGAGACGGACGCAAAGAACGGGTTTTTCTCGTCCGGATTTTGCCAATCGATCTTGAAGCCAAGAACCTGAACGTAATACTTCAAGCTCTCAGAAACGCTTTTGACGCGCAGAATTGGACAGACTCCTTCAAAACCAACAGACGCAGGAGTGACCGGCCGTGCTGAGGACATCTGGGTTACCTCCAAAGAGGGAATACAACAGACGTTGTTGCCGGAGATTGTACTATGCTGCGCCTCCCGGCATCTGCGCGCTAGCGCGCCGGTCGCAACTCTGAGTTTGCACCCTTAGCCCAGACGGGCGATAGCTCTCTGAGTCGGCGCACTGTCTTCGGCACAAGCGACAACGCAAACTCGATATCCTGCGATGTCGTTTGTCTCCCCAGGCTGAACCGAATACTCGCCCGCGCCCGCTCCGACGGCAGACCCATCGCCAGCAGCACATGCGAGGGCTCAATCGCACCGGAAGAGCAAGCGGCGCCGGTCGATACCGCCAGCCCCTTCAGATCAAGGGCGATCACCGTCGCTTCCCCTTCGATTCCGTCGAAACAGATGTTTGTGGTATTCGGTACTCGCGGAGCGCCCGCGCCGTTCACACTCGCAAATTCCACCTGCGAGAGCAGTTCCCTTTCCATGCCGTCGCGCATCTCGCCGATACTTTGATTATCGCCGCGTTCCAGCCCTGCCCGTGCTAACTCCGCCGCTTTTCCCACCCCCACAATTCCCGGAACATTTTCCGTCCCCGCTCGCCGCGAGCGCTCATGTCGGCCGCCATACATCATCGCCGCGAGTGCCGTTCCCTTCCGCACATAAAGCGCACCGACGCCCTGCGGCCCATGCAGTTTGTGCGCAGAAATCGTCAGCAGATCGCAGCCAATCTCATCCACTCGCATCGGAATTTTCCCCGCTGCTTGCACCGCGTCGGTATGGAAGTACACGTCGGCCTCGGCCGCAATCTTGCCTATCTCCGCAACCGGTTGTAACACACCAGTTTCGTTATTGGCCAGCATGATGCTGATTAACTTCGTATTTGGACGAAGCGCCCGCTTCACATCTGCCGGATCAACGAGTCCGCGCCCATCGACCGGCACGTAGGTGACGTCGCACCCGACCTCTTCCAGATGCCGGCAGACGTTCAGCACCGCATGATGCTCAGTGGTCGAAGTTATGACATGATCGCCTTCCCGCGCCAGCCCGGATATCGCCAGATTGTCCGACTCCGTCCCACCGCTTGTGAACACGATCTCCGATTCGCGCGCCTCCAGCAACCGAGCAACCGCGCCGCGCGCCCGCTCCACGGCCGCACGAGCTTCCTGCCCCTGCCGGTGCATGGACGAAGCATTCCCAAAGTGCTCCCCGAAGTAAGGCTGCATCGCCTCCAAAACCTCAGGCAGCACGGGAGTCGTCGCGTTATTGTCGAGATAGACCCGTCGGGGCATGCTGTTGCTATTGTACTGGGGTAGATAAAGGCGCGGAAATCGGGTCGCCGCTGATGGCCGGCCGCTGACAGCTCACGGCAACGACAAAACTAGCCGTTCTCTCAGTGCCCTTGCGCCATCTGCGGCGTCTTCTCGCCCAGCGTGAAGTGCACTTCCGCCGTGCTTCCCTGGGGCGACCGTCACACTTTTGCTCCAACTCACCGCATCCGAAAAGACGGGGCGCTTCACCCGCGTCTGCGTCATCACGTCGAACATCGGACTCTCGCCAATCACTCGCCACCCTTCATGCCAGGCGACGATTTCATATTGCCCCGGCGGCACATTATTCAGCACAAAGTTGCCTCGGCGTCCGTCACTGCGTAATACGGATGCGGCGCCACCATCATCTCGTCATTCATCCAGACGTGCCCAGCGTTGCAACGCAGGTCGACCACGCCCTCGCGCGTCATCTGACGGCTGATCTCCTGCCCTTCGGAAACAAATGGCAGGTTGTAATCTGCGCTGCCCGACATGTGCACGGTGTGCAATACGGGATCGCTGCTTTTGACCGTCAGCGTAGCTTGCACGGGCACGAGGAGAATATGTGGTTCATAGCGGCAGTTCTTTTGATTGAGAAATCGGCGCTGCGCCGGCAGGTCCATCGCGTTTCCGGCAGTGATGTTCCTGAGAAATACAACGGTGTTGGCTACACCACCATCCGGCGAAACCAGCAGCCTCTCGAGATCGCGGTGCTTCTGCCCAAGTGGATCGCATACCTGCGGATCCTGGTTGATTTCCGACGGGGTCAGGTGTGGCATGGCGCCCTGCCACTTCACCGTTCCCTTGATGGTCCCGCCGCGTTCAACGGAAATGACTTGATAACTCGATTGCGCGACGCCGAACTGCGCCGCAAACAGGACGAACGATAACGTCAAGACACCAGATATCCACCGCATAGACTTCACCCAACCAAAGGGATTTGGCTTCTGGAGAGGAGGGATTCCAGAGTTCGCGGTCCCCGCGACCGCACTGCCCCACCTGGCACGATATTGCCGCCGGTCACATTGTGCAAATGACCATAGTTCACCCACTATCACATGGCTGGATTGGGGCTCGTATTGCAGGCGAGCTGCCAAGCTAAGTCCCCACCCGTAATACTGAAAATCACTCCAGAATTCCGGCCAGCTCTGCCGCAAGCCCCGGCATACATGGAGATCGGGGTGATCTTTAGATTCCTCATTTTCGATCCCGTAGGGATTCGGCACGTGCCCGGCAACCTCGCACGAAGAAAAATTCCCCGACAGGAAATCTCGCGACAGCCCTATCACAATCAGCGTCTCGGGCGCCGGATCTCCATAGCCACGCGCCCAGTGTGCCTGAGAACTCTATTTTGCGCGAAACGGTGGAACAGAAGCGCAGAAATTCAAGTCCCGGAGGGACGACCGAGACCAGCGCTGCCACTCAATGGTTAGCGCTGACCGTCACCGCTTCTCTACCGGCACGTACCTCTGCGGATACTCCGGCCCAATATAATCGGCTCTCGGCCGTATCAAGCGGTTGTCATCGAGTTGCTCGATCACGTGCGCCGTCCACCCGCTCACCCGCGACACTGCAAAGATCGGAGTAAACAGGTCGACTGCGATTCCCAGCGTGTGATACGTCGAAGCCGAATAGAAATCCACATTGGCATTCAATTTCTTGTCGTCCTTGATGAACTGCTCGATCTTGTTTGAGTAATCGAACCACTTCGAGTTCCCGCTCGACTCGCCCAGGTCACGCGACATCTTCCGCAGGTGCGTCGCGCGCGGATCCTCCGTGTGATATACGCGATGTCCGAATCCCGGAACTTTCTTCTTCTGCGCCAGCATCCCCTTCACATGCTCAACCGGGTCTGCGCCCGCGCTATCAATTTCCATCAGGATCTTGAACACCGCCTCGTTCGCTCCGCCGTGCAGCGGTCCCTTCAGCGTTCCGATCGCCGAAGTGATGGCCGAATGCATATCCGAAAGCGTGGCCGCCGTTACACGAGCCGCGAAAGTCGACGCATTCAACTCATGATCGGCATGCAAAATCAGAGCAATATCAAATGCGCGTTCTGCCGTCGTGGACGGAGGCGTCCCATTCAGCATCAGCAGAAAATTAGCCGCATGCGACAACGACCGGTCCGGTTCCACCAACGGCTTCCCGATGCGAATGCGGTCGTAATTCGCCACCAGCATCGGAATCTGCGATGTCAGACGGATCGCCTTGTTTACGTTGGCGTCGTGATCGTTCTTGTTGTATTCCGGATCGTAGTACGACAGCGCCGAAACCAGTGTCCGCAGCATGTCCATCGGCGGCACATGCTTCGGAACCAGTTGCAGCCGATAAATCATGGAAGCATCCAGCTTGCGCTCTTCCGCCATGCGCCACTTCAACTGCCGCAATTCATCCGCGTTCGGTAGCCTTCCAAACCAAAGCAGATAGCAGACTTCCTCAAACGTCGAGTGGTCGGCCAGTTCGTGAATGTCGTATCCGCGATATGCGAGAACTCCCGCATCCCCGTCGATGTAGCAGATTCCCGAAGTGGTCGCGACCACCCCCTCCAACCCCTTTGGCGCATGAACTCCAGCCACTGTCGACATAACCCCTCGCTTGCCTGCCCTGAATACCTGAAGTTTGGCGGACGACCGCGTTCCCCAACCCCACAACCGCGGCGTGCCCAACCCTTTTATACGCCAACCACTTCCGACTTTCCACGCTCCGCCCAAATTCATTTGGATGCCTTCTGCAGCCCGCACCTGATTACGCCCGTAATGCCAGGCTTAGGGTATGTCCGTGTGGCCGCCCCGATTGGGGATACCCTTGAGCCTGGGGAGAGCTTGGTTCAGACCTACTAAAGGTGATGGAAACCCATCGCGGCAAGCTTCTAGGAAGATACGAGATCGTGGCCGAGATCGGTCGCGGCGCGATGGGCGCTGTCTACCAGGCTCGCGATCCTAGAATCGACCGTTTCGTCGCCATCAAAACCATCCTTCTGCATCAAAGCGGCCTCCGCGAGCAGGAGGAATTTCGCCAACGATTTCTTGTGGAGGCGAAAGCCGCCGGCCGCTTGCTCCATCCCGGCATCGTCACAGTTTTTGACGTTGGCGAAGAACCCGGAACGTCCGACCCTTACATCGTCATGGAGTATATCGAGGGCCGAACTCTTCGAGACCTGCTGGCCGGGGAGACCAAGCGCCTGCCTCTGGAACGCGCTTTGGAAATCACCATTGAGATCGCCGAAGCGCTCGATTACGCCCACGCCCAGGGTGTTGTTCACCGCGACATCAAACCCGCCAATATCCTCATCACGAAAGAGGGGCAAGCCAAGATTGGCGACTTCGGAATCGCTCAGTTGGATCTCAGCCACATCACTTTGCCGGGCTATGCCGTGGGCACCCCTGCCTACATGTCTCCGGAACAAGTCGAGGGCGAACGGCTGGATGGGCGGTCTGACTTGTTCTCGCTCGGCGCGATTCTCTACTCCATGCTGACCGGCTTCAGTCCATTCCAGGGCAACAGCGCTACCACCGTCTGCTTCAAGGTCATGAATCGCAACCCGTTGCAGGTGACTACGCTGGCGCCTGAACTTCCAGCGCAACTTGATGCAGTCATAGTCCGCGCCCTGGCCAAAGATCGTACCCACCGCTATCAGCGCGGCATGGAATTTGCTCGCGATCTCAAAGAACTCCGGGAGCGGGCGGCCGACCATGCCAAAGGAAAGCTCTGGTTTTCAGCTCCGGACGGCCGAAAAAGATTTCTCGATGGCACCGCAAAGCTACCGGTTGTGCGCGCAAACGCAAAAGGCAGTAACGCGTCGAACTCTCCCGCGCCGGCCACCGGAAAAGCGCGAGATGTATTTTCTCTATTTTCGTTTTCTCCCCTCCAGATGGGTGTGGCCGCGCTGACGCTGTTGCTCGCGTCCATCGCTCTCGGCCTTTTTGCCTGGCGCGAGATTCGAAAACCCAAGCTCGCGCCCGTCGCCGTTGCCGATTCTGCGAGCACACCACGCCGTCCACTCCCAATCGTCAGCCCTGCCGCGACCGAATCCAAGCTGGACGTCCAAACAGAATCTGCCGCGGCAAATCAGAGCCAGCCCGAGCCAACCGCTTCGGACATTCCAGCGGCTCCAGATTCAGGCGCTCTTTCTAAAACGCCGGTCACCGCAACTCCCAAACCTGGCACGCATACAACTCCGAAGGCTGCGAAGGTCACAGGTGCGAAGGATGGACTTCTTTCGCCATCAAAAAACGGGGGGCCCGCAGCTTCGCAAAGCGGAACAAAAGCGAGCGCGGTCCCGGCTGTGGTAAAGAATGCGCCGAGCCCTGGCTCGGTTGCAACCGAGGTCCCGCAACTCAGTCCGGCGGTCGCCAATTCGGATCTCGCCATCCACGTCGAGCATCACTTTTCCGATGCAACCTTGTCGATCTGGATCGACGGCCATCTTGCCTACGAGCATCCGCTTCATGACGGCCACAAGAAGCGTCTGCTCCTTCTGGGAGGAGGAGTCCGACAGAGCCTGACCATTCCTCTGGCCGCCGGTAAGCACACCTTACGAGTCCAAGTGCGCTCAGCCGCAGAACAATATGATCAATCAAAAAACGTTGACGGCGAGTTCCTGAAGGGTGGCGAGAAAACGCTCTCCATCAATTTCGACAAACACACCCAAGAGATGCGGGTAGCCTTGGGCAATGAGGCGGGCCCGACTCCAAAGTCGGAACCGGCTCAGTAATCCGAGCCCAGGGCTCTCAACCTCTTCAATCTGCCTGACCTCGCCTCACTCTGGCCAGATCGTCGCCGCCGTCCCGCCAAGGATCCCCTGCCGCATCTCCTCCGGCATGGCCAGCGCTCGAAAGTCGTCCACGTTCTGCTTGATCTCCGGAACCCCCGGCCCCGGCCAATCCGTCCCGAATAGCGTCTTGTGAGCAATCTCATTGAGCCGCGGAAAATACTCCAACAGCCTCTTCGGAGGAATGCCGCTGATGTCGAGATAAACATTCGGATGCCGCCGGATCAGAAAGAAAGCCGTCTCCATCCAGAGGGGTCGCCCGCCATGCGCCAAAAGAATTTTCAACCGTGGAAAATCGACGGCCACGTCATCGACATAAATTGGATCCCCATACTTATTGCGCGCTCCCGGGAACACTGACGTCCCCGTATGGAACATCACCGGAATTCCGTTCGCCTCGGCCGCGCGATAAATAATCTCCAGTTCCTTGACTCCGTGCACATAGTCATTCGGATAGAGCAACTGGTGCGGCGGGTGAATCTTGATCATCCGAATGCCGAGCCGCAAAATGTGCTCGACATCCGCCAGAATGTTTTTTGTGTGCCGGGGATGCACGCTGCCGCATGCAATCAGCCGCTTGGGGTCTTCTTTGACGTAATCGGCGACAAACTGATTGACCTCAGGCCCGAACCCGATCACCTCGGGAGCAACATAATTAATCAGCGCCGCCCGATCCACTCCGCACCGGTCAAGATATTGAAGAAACGCTTTCGGCGACCGGCTGTACGACTCGATCTCTTCAAAATTCGCGCGCTTCTTCTTCATCAGTTCAAGCGCGGAAGGCTTGAACAGTTCGTAAGGCTCGATGTGAACATGGCAGTCAGTGATCAAAGAAAAGCTCCTAGCTGCTGGCTCCTAGCTTCTAGCGAGCAGGAACAGTGTGCTAGAAGCTAGTATCATGTCCCGCAAGTTCGTGGAATACGTATCCGACTGTTTTGAAAGGGTGCGGCTTCAGCCGCACCTCAATGGTTCCCAAGAATCGGGGGCTTTTAGCCCCTGAGGTGAAGAAAGTCGACTCGGATTCACCGCGTCCACTTCTCGCGCGTATTTCTGGGACACCACACTAGTAGCCAGCAGCTGGAAGCTTCAGTAAATCGGAACTTTGGGATCGACCGTCCGCGCCCATCCGTCAATTCCGCCGCGCATGGACTGCACCTTCTCAAATCCCTGCTGCCGCAACCAGTTTGTCACCGTCAGCGAACGCACACCGTGGTGACACACCACGACGATATGCTCGTCAGGATCAAGCTCCTGATGCGCCCGCGCGGGCACGTCGCCCATGGGAATGTTCTTCGCGCCTTCGATCCGTGCCTTCTCAAACTCCCATGGCTCACGCACATCGAGCACCATGAAAGCCTCGCCGTTCTTCTGCAGCGCCTTCACCTGCCCGGCAGAAATTTCAAAGTCCATAACTCAAATTCTCCCCGAAACGTCATCCAGAGGACGTGCGCTAGCGATGTCATCCTGAGCGGAGCGCGGGAAGCGAAGCGAGCCGCGCGCAGTCGAAGGACCCCTATCCCCTTTCCTGGAGTCGAATGTTCGGCGCGCCCAAGCCCACATCATTTCCCCGCGGCGGCAAATCCGACGTCGTGGATTCAGTCGATCCATCATTCCGAGGGCCACTTCTCAAACGATCGCGTAACATCAGGAACAGCACCGCCCCCACCGGCAACGTTACGGAGATCATCCACGGACCATATGCCGAAGCACTTGCCTGCGCTGGCGGAAAACTGATTGCACCCAAACTGAAACTTGTCTCTCCCGTCGTCCAATTCACTGCCAACTGGCCCAGGCCAACCATGCTGATGAGCGCCCAATACCACGGCAACTTGTTTCTGAGACAGATAATCGAGGCATAAGAACACAGCAGTCCAGTCGCAGCCGCCAGCAACAAAACTGCATATTGTCCCTGGCTCTTGCCAGCCAGCGTGAATCGATTGCGGTGTTCCAGCGAATCGTCCATTGGGACGACCTGAAGCCCCAGAATGGGTGCGACGCCCTCCTTTCTCAGCGTTATGCGTGCGAGCACCCACTTCCGCGGAAACTCATACTCCAGCGCCAGATATACAAGCTCCGAGTCGCCCAGGCGCCCCGTGCTCCGCTCGACAACTTTCACCGAGAGCGGTTCCTGATCCGGAAACCCCTCTGCCATTTCCGTCAACGTTCCGCGGAAGACCACCTGTAGACCGGGGTCCACGTCCTTCTCGAACTCGTCGAACTCCCTGTGCCGCAGTAAATCAAAGTACCTCCTCGCCGCGGCTTCGTCCTCGTGCGGGGCAAGCTCGCCACGCACCGTCGACTGATCGCAGCCGCAAAGAAGCACGGCGACAGAAACCAAAATCAGCTTGAGGTAGCAAGTTCTCCTGCGCATATAAATTCTTGCTTACTCACAGCGCCACCGGCCGCTCCTCCCGGGACACCTGTGCTGCATGAGGGTTTCACCTCCGTAACTCTGACCTCTTACCTCTGACCTTCCTTCTCTCTTCCCAGCGTTGTCAAACTGAGCACTGCCGCCAACGCCCATAGCGCTCCCGTTCCCAGTCGCGCCGCCCGCACATCTGCCGCCGGTATGTGGCGCCACAACGTCAGCCCAAATCCGACAAAAAAGTCGATCATCAGCACGGCGAAGAACAACCGCTCCCGCAGGCACTTCGTATCGACGGCTAGGGCTCCCAGCAGAACAATCCACACCACGTAAGTCGCCGCCGTCCACGCATCGTGCGGCCACACATATTCGTTGTGAACGACATGACCGAACGAAATCCACGCAAAATACGCGCAGCCCAGAAACGCCGCGGCGCCCCACAGCGAAGTACGGCACATGAGGTGACCTGAGGTGTAGGTCTGCGGTTGCTCCGGGTTTTCGGTGGGAATGTCTATTTGCCTGTCCATTTCGGCGGTCGTTTTTCGAGGAAAGCCATGATACCTTCGCGCGCGTCCGCCGTCGAGATCAGTTCTTCAAAATAAATCTTCTCTGCCCGCGCCAGCCCCTTATCAAAGTGAACAGCATCCCACGCATAGATCGCTTTCTTGGCATGAGCCAGCGCGGTCGGACTCAACTGGCAGAGTTCTTCAACCGTCTCCTGGACTATCTCATCCAGATCTTCGCTGCGCGCGGACCGATTTGCCAGCCCGATCGCAACGGCCTCATCGCCGCTGATCGAACGCCCTGTCAGGATCAGCTCGCTCGCTCGTTTCTGGCCAACCAAGGCCGGCAACGCGACGGCCGCGACCGGTGGATAGCATCCCAGTTTGATTTCTGGAAATCCCCAAGTCGCATCCCGTGCCGTATAAACCATGTCGCAAACCGCCGCCAGTTCCGCTCCTCCGCCCAGGCAGGCTCCCTTCACCGCCGCAATGGTTACCTTGCGCGATGCAACCAGCGCCCGGATCACGGCGTGAAAAGATGTGAGCATTTCATGGACTTGCTCCGGCACGTGAGCCTTGATGTCTACGCCCGCGGAGAACGCCCGCGCATCACCCTCAAGAACAATGACCGAGACGTCGGAACGCGCTTCAATCTCCGTCAGCGTCTGCTGCGCCTCCCGCATCATGGGAACGTCGATCACATTGAGCGGGGGGTTGCGCAAGGCAATTCGCGCCACCAGTGGCGAAACATCAACCTTCAGCCGAGTTGTAGATGCGGCGAGCATTCGCCTCCGTTAAAGGTTGATCGCTGATCGGCGCGGCTCCGCGATGGTCGCAAACGGATCTCGCGCCCCCTCTTTTCCCTTGATCCATTTCTTTTCGTTGCGAATAATATCGAGCAGCAACGCCTTGTCCTGCGCGCTCGGCAGAGTTTCGGCAAGGTGCTCATGGTAAGCCAGTTCGTCAACCGCTTCTCCCGTTTCACAGTGGAAGTGTTTCCCGGCCCATCGCCCGATGTTTCGGTTGAACTTCATGTCCGGCGTGTAGAACTTCTTTTCGCCCGGCCGCAGAAAACTATTCAACCGTTCGACCAGCCCCGATACCTCCTGCCGGTAGAGATGACGATTGTAGTCGTTCAGATCATCAAGGTCCGCTGCCTTCTCGTTCTGTGGTTCGTCGTAGCGACCCTTGATTCCCCAGACATAGGCCCAGTGTGCCGATGAAGAATGATCGGTGCCGAACAGGTCAAAGGAACTCGAGATCCACTTGTTGAGATACTTCTGCATCAGCCACTGCGGAATGACTCCGGCTTCGACCACGCGGCGCAGACCGTCGTTTCCGGTTCCCATGTGGAACGCCTCTTCGCGCAACATGTAAGACGTCGAGCGGCCGAGCGGCGCAAAGGACGAGTACTTCAGCATCTGCAGCTGGAACTTTCCGTCGCGATCCACGAAGTCCGTATAGGTGAAGAAGTCGAGCCAGTTGTCCACGTCGACGTTAAAAGTGCCGAGCAGGCGGGCGTTTTCGAACGCGCGGCGCTCAAGCATCTTCTGCGCTTCCACTTTTCCGGAGTAGCCGAAGAAGTCGATCAGCAGCGCACACATCTGCCAGCCATGACGCATCTCTTCGATCATCACCCGCGTCAGTGCCCGCCGATCCCAATCCGTGGGCGCAGTCTCAAACAGGTTGCGCTGCTGCTCAACACTCGCAAATTCCGTGTCGCCCTGATAGACAATCATGTTCATCAGAGCGTCGCGCATCTGCTGCGTGGGCACCTGGCGAAGGTTCTCCCACTTCGGACGTCCCTTGTAGGAGCCGAACTGGATGTCCTCGGTTTCGATGGCTCCATACAGCGTGTCAAAGTGAAAGGCTTCGACGTCGTCTTTGTTGACGCCGACTTCCTTGCGCCACTCGTTGAACAAACCTTCCCACTCGCTGAAGCTTCCGATCTTCGGTACTTTTCCTGGCATAGAGTCAAACCCTTTCACCGCAGAGGCGCAGAGTCCGCCGGGAAACCTATTTCGCCTTGAATTCTGCCGGACGTTTCTCCACGTACGCGGCTAAACCTTCTTTGGCATCTTCACTCTGGAATAGTATCTGCTGGTTCTCGCGCTCCACGGCTAACGCCGACTCCATCGGAATCTCCCAACCAGTCTGCACGGCGCGCTTGATGCGGCCCACCGCCTTGGCAGCCTTATTCGGTGGAGTGAACTGGCGCGCGTATTCCATGATGTTTTCCATGAAGCCGTCGCGCTCAAAGATGTCGTTGATGATGCCGAGATCCTTCGCCTCTTCGAATGAGAACGTGTTGCCCGTCACCATCAACTCGATCGCCTTGCTCTTGCCAACCATGCGTGAGAGCCGCTGCGTGCCACCGGTTCCGGGAAGCACGCCCAAGTTCACTTCAGGCAGACCGATCTTGCCCGCGTCCTTGCGGGCGATGCGGATGTCGGCAGCCATCGCGATCTCGAGGCCGCCGCCCACGCAGTGCCCGTTGATCGCCGCAATCACCAACTTCGGCGTGTGCTCGAGGCGCAGCAGCATTTCGTTGGCGTGCAGGCAGAAGTAATACTTAAAGGTTGGATCGACCGAGGCCAGCATTTTGATGTTGGCGCCCGCGGAGAAAAACTTGTCTCCCGCGCCCGTCAGCAGTATGACGTAGACGTCGTTATCCATTCGAGCCTTGAGGATCGCCTCGTCGAGCTGCCGGTTCATCTCGTAGGTATAGGTATTGGCCGGCGGATCGTTCATTTCGATCACGCCAACGCCGCGATCGGTGCGGTAGTTGATAAGTTGCTTGCTGGTTTCGCCGGTGGCGGGGTGCATGGTGGTTGCCATAGTTGCTCCTGTCGTGCGGCCGGCTAAAGCCGGCTTGAAATTTAACTATCCCTTTTCGGCGCGCTTGAAGGTGCGCCCTTTCAAAACTTTTGTCGATCCCACGCCGGAAAGGATAATGCCGCTCATCTCCTCTGCCAGATCTTCGGCTGTGCCGTCGAGACGAGGGTTGTACCAGGTGTAGATCCAGTTGATCATGCCGAACAAGCTCATGACGGCGGTGCGGGAATTGAAGTGAAGATGGCGCTCTCGCTTGAGCTCGTCCATCAGGCTCAGACAGATTCGGTAGTATTCGCGCTTGATAGCTGCGATCTCGGAGCTGAATCCGTTCTTGAGCGCTTCGTCTTCATGCGCGAGAACCTTGAGTCCGCTCTGGTTTGTGACGAAGTATTCAAGGTGATTCTGGACGAAAATTCCCAGCCGCTGGTCTGGATCGGTGACGCCTTCGAGCCGCTTCTTTAACTGTTCGACGATGGTCGAAAAAGTGTGCTTCTGAATCAGGTACAGCAGGCGCTCTTTGGATTGAAAGTAGTGATAGAGTCCCGCGAGCGACATGCCGGTCGCGCGGGACAGGTCGCGCATGGAAGCGCCCTCGTATCCCTTCTCACAGAAGACGTCCGTAGCATGCGCAAGGATTTCGCTGCGGCGACGATCGAAGCGAGAATCGGGAGCGGGCAGGGCGCGTTGCCGGATAGTTCGTTTGGTCGCTGGGCGCATAGTTCGAACGTTCGTTCGAATTATACGACAATGTGATGCACATCACAATGAGTTGTGACGACCCTCGGCGGTGAGCCCCTTAAGAATCGGACCTGCGGTGCATCGCCCGGATAGCTCGACTCTTCATTCTACTGGGTCACGTTATTCTACTGGGTCACGTTCAGTAAGCAGGATACGTTTTACCTGATTGCGGTCGAAGGTCTGGGTGTTGCCGCCGATGCGGACTTGAATCTGCATGCCGCTGACTGAAACCAGGTCTCCGGACAGTACTGACCCGTCGCGCAACTCGATGGTATCGTGGACGGCGCTGCCAAGTTCGTAGCTGACGCTCCCGCCGGAGGCGTCGTCGGGGCCGATCTCGACAGGAAATTTGCCGGGGTTGAAACCTTCTTTGACGAACTCCAGGCTGTGCTTTCCTACGCCCAGTTTTAGCAACTTGGGTGTCGTTCCGGCGGGTACGCCATCGACAGAAAGAGTCGCACCTTGCGGAACGGAGTTCACCGTGAGCGTGACTTGCCTGGGCGGAGCGAGCGGCTGGAGTTCCGTGGGAAGTGAATTCGGCGAGAGTTCGAACGACACCGGAACGCCCACCGTGTGAACTGTCGTCTCGAATTTTACCGTCTGCCCGGGACCAACATTTTCGAGGGTGATCCAGCCATCGCCGATGCGAACCTTGTTCTTGTCGTAAATATAGAGATTGAAACCGAGACGCGGGATCTTCTTGCTCCACAGATTTTCGGCCGTAGTTTCGATGACGTAGTTCCGCTGCGATGAAATTGAACTGATCTCCTTGAATTTCCCAAGGCTGATGCGAACGATGGTTGCGCCGGTAGCAGGCCAGTTGATGACTTGCGGCGGCACATCTTTCGCCCACAGCGCGGCCGAAGCGGCAACCAAAAGAGTTAGAAAGGTGACGACGCGGGAGCTGAGTTGGGTCATTTAAGTAGAACTTCGCGGACGCCGAAATCTTAAATCATTACGGAGCTGAAGGGCACGAAAAGTTATGCGTTGGGGAGTGCTAGAAGTCCTGCTCACAGCCAGCGAGTTCATCAATCTAACGGGGAGTGTCAGTTGCGCAGGTTCGCCATTGCCTCTTCGACCGCTTTCTTTTGATCTCCGGTTAGAGGGAGAAATGGCAAGCGGGCTGGGCCTCCGTAGTAGCCGTTCAGATCCATGGCGTACTTTACGCCGGGGACGCCGAACTCGCTGACCACCCGCTGAGCAGGCGCTTTAACACGCTCCTGCTTCTCGCGGGCCAGAGCCGGGTCGCCGTCTTTCAGTGCAGCATAGATTTCGTAGCACGCGGTGGGTGCGGGACACGCGAAGGCGAGAATCGCGCCCACAGCTCCAAGCGCGAGGGAAGGTTCGAGTTGGTGCGCGGCTCCGACCATGACCTGGAAGCCGACTTCCTTCTGACGGGTCTTCAGCCCGCT
>JBELAC010000036.1:0-26286 GCA_049509215.1 Terriglobales bacterium | reverse complement strand
CGCATCCCCAGCCGCTTTCTACAGGGTCCCCCCCGAAGACGCCGCCGCTGCTTTCCCTTTTCCCTCCGCCAGCAGCGCGCTCTCGTCCATCCGCGCGCCTTCATCGGCGACGGTCGCGCTCCACCCGCTCGTGGATCCCGTCACGGCCCGGCCGAACTGCGCCGCCCAGTTGGCGCCCCCATGGCTCGCCACATACAGCGCGAGTTCCAATCGTGTCCAGACTCCAAGTTTGTCGAACGTTGTGCGCAGATAATTCTTCACTACCTGCTCGCTGGTTCTCAGAACCGCAGCAATGTCTTTGTTCGTCAGACCTTGCCATACTAAAGACGCAACTTGAATCTCTTTGGCGCTCAGTCGATCGCGAGGTTGCATGGCGTCACCTGCTCCTTGATAAACATGGCCGTGGCAAGCTTCACCCGCTTGCGGCCTTCCCTGATTCCTGCGCGTAAAAACAATGTGCGCAGATGTTGTTTTACGGTGCGCGGGCTGATGTTCAAATGGCTCGCGATCTCTTTGTTGCTGCATCCTTGCACCAGCAAATGCAGAACTTGCTGGTCACGGGGAGTAATCTTGATCTCGTTAAGGTTGATCATGGCCTCTTTGGTGTTCTCCTTCAGTTCGATCCTCGGGTCGCGACCCACCTCTCCCACAGCACATCGTTCGCCAAACCTTCGCCTTCCCCACGATCACTGATTCTCGAACACTTACGCTCCTTTCCCACTCATTCTTAACCGTCTTTCATGAATCCCTTCCCACTTTGACCTCCCGTTTCGGGAATTCGGCCCCTTCCAACGCAATCCCAAGAAATCCGTCGTGCCCTTGCCTGCCAAACGGTCATTCCAGCCCCATTTTTCTTGCCCTCTGTCCCGCCAGACTTGCACTACAATAGGGTCAGACAGAATCGCTTTCTCCCCGCGGAAAGCCATGGCTGCAACCCGACCCAATCTGACGCTGGACGAGCAATCCTTTCAGGGCCTGCTGGCGGCCGCTTTCACGATCCAGCAATATAACGACAGGAAGAAAACGGATAGCTCAGCTTTTGCTGACAAGGGTGCCTCTTCCAAATCTGAGGTTTGTCGTAACTGCATGGCAGCGTTTCCCGCCGGCTCGGGAACTTGCCCTGCATGCGGAGCGGAAACGTTTCGCCCGGGCGAACGCCTGCAGCGTACCTGGGCTGCAATGTGGTCGATGAGCCAGGAACAGGGCTTATGGCCGGAGCCCTCCACCAACACCGATGCGCCGCCTCCAAGCTCCGGAAACGGGAACCATCGTGCAAATTTCCATGGGAGCGACAAGGCATTCATCGCAGAGTTTGAATCGGACGAGGCAAAAACAACGGAGGAAGTTATCTCGGACCCAGACGATTATTCCGCCATTCGCAATCGTCCTTCCGACACTCTATCCCTTCGCTCATCGAACAACCTCCTGGCATCCGCGGAAATTGACAGTCCCGGCGAAGCTTATCTGGATTCGCAACCTTCGATTGCGCAGGCCACATTCCCCGGTGACGAGTATCTAGGGGCAGATGCTCCTGTCACTCTGCCGGACAAGACGAGTCCAGCCCGCCGCAGTTTGGCCGATTTGCGGCTCAAGATCAGTTTTCAGCGCGCGGACTTATATTTGGGAATCGCGGTCCTCGTAGCCGCGGTGGCGCTGCTGTGGCCAACAGCCGCAGCCCAGCGTCCACACCTGCGTCCCTGGGAAAGGATGCTGATCGCGATGGGCATCGCGGAGGCCCCTCAGCCGCCACTGCATTACCGCGGAGACCCGAACATCAGAGTTTGGGTCGACACGCATACCGCTCTTTATTACTGCCCAGGAGAGGAGCTTTACGGCAAATCAGAGGACGGCCACTACGGCACCCAGCACGAAGCCCAACTCGACCGCTTCGAACCTGCTGAACGCATCGCCTGCCAGTAGCCCCGGCACCGCCGCGGCGTCACTGCCCGATCAACACGGAATTGCGGAGTTTGCGGGATCTGATGCAGGACGATGAAAGCAGATTCCGTCCTGGTCTTACACACCCGCAGACAAAACCAGCGGCCAGTGATTCTTGATCACTGGCCGCCAGTCTAAAACTAAGCTTCTGCAGACTCCCTAAGCCTGGTACACCTGTTCGTGCCTCCGCGCTTCATACCAGAGCGCCAGTTCGACCCGGTTCCACAAGCCAAGTTTGTCGTAGATCAGGCGCAGATCGTTTTTCACGACGTGCTCGGTGGTTCCGAGCGTATCCGCAATTTCGCGGTTCTTGCAGCCTTCAGCTACGCGTTGGATGATGATGTGTTCGCGCTCGCTTGGGCCCCGGAGGGTACCCGACTCTCCTGCCATAATTGTCTCCTATATAACATGGTTGCTAGTTTTACCCGTTTGATTCCGCCCTTAATTCCAAAGCGTATGAATAGCCGGTTGAAATAGGCCTTGACGGTGCGCTCGGCCATATTCAGGTCGCGAGCGATTTCCGAATTGTCACATCCCTGTAGCAACAGATCGATAATCTGCCGCTCCCGAGTTCCCATTTGCTCGAATTTCTCGTCCATGCAGTCCCACCTCGCAGACGTGCCAGTCGCCGCAATGTTAGACATCCAACGAATACCGGACACATCTGGAATCAGCTCTGTGTTGCATCTTTATGCATGCACTTGACCAATCTCCCTGCCTAGCATTAAGAAAATGTGAAAACTCATAACATATACAGTTTCTTGCCGGAAATCGCAGAAAAATAGGGGTTACCATGAGGGATAACTACTGTATTCACAGGATGTTTTGATCTGAATTCAACAGGCTCTAAGGGGAAACACTTAGTACAATCTTCCTACTTGGCGGGCCCTCTGGAGGGAAAATACACACTAGTACTTCGCGAGCCTGCCTCGTCAACCTCCACTATAATTAGGTCAAGTGGATTTCCGACTCGTCAGCAATTACAAGCCACAAGGCGATCAGGGCAAAGCCATCGAGGCCCTAACCCGTGGTGTGTTTGACCGCGAACAACACCAGGTTTTGCTAGGAGTTACGGGCTCCGGAAAAACCTACACCATGGCCAAGGTGATCGAGGCGGCGAACCGACCTGCTCTCGTTATGGCCCACAACAAAACCCTCGCCGCCCAGCTTTACCACGAATTCAAGAACTTCTTCCCGCAGAACGCCATCGAATACTTCGTCTCCTACTACGACTACTACCAGCCCGAAGCCTACGTCCCCGCCGCCGACCTTTACATCGAGAAGGAGTCGACAATCAATGACGAACTCGACAAGCTGCGCCTGTCGGCAACGCGGTCGCTATTCGAGCGCCGCGACTGCCTGATCGTCGCCTCCGTCAGTTGCATCTACGGCTTGGGATCGCCCGAGGCCTACTACGGCATGCTCCTGTTCCTCGAAAAAGGGCAGAAGATCAAGCGCGGCGACATCACCCGCAAGCTGGTCGACATTCTCTACGAGCGCAGCGAGGGAGAATTCCGCCGCGGCACCTTCCGCGTGCGCGGCGACGTCATCGAAGTCTACCCCACTTACGACGACATGGCGTATCGAGTCGAGATGTTCGGCGACGAGATCGAATCCCTCTCGCAGATCGATCCTTTATTCGGCACAGTCAAACAGCGCTACATGCGCCTGCCGATTTATCCCAAGACGCACTACGTCATGAAGGACGAGACCCGTGCTTCGGCCGTCGAATCCATCAAGAAAGAACTCGCCTGGTGGGAAGTCGAACTTGAAAAGCAGGGGCGCTCCGTCGAATCGCAGCGCATTCATCAGCGCGTGATGTATGACCTCGAAATGATCAAGGCCATGGGATATTGCCATGGCATTGAGAATTATTCCCGCCATTTCACCGGGCGTCTGCCGGGCGAACCTCCGCCCACGCTGCTCGATTATTTTCCGCGCGACTTCCTGATGTTCATCGACGAGTCGCACCAGACCGTACCGCAACTGCATGGCATGTATCACGGAGACCGCTCGCGCAAACAAACGCTCGTCGAGTACGGATTCCGCATGCCCTCGGCACTCGACAATCGACCGTTAACATTCGAGGAATTCGAGCACCGCACCAATCAGCTCGTCTATGTCTCGGCCACTCCCGGCCCGTACGAGCTGACGAAATCCGCTGGAGTGGTGGTCGAGCAGATTATCCGCCCCACCGGCCTGATCGATCCGCCCGTCGAGATTCGGCCCGTGAAGGGTCAGATTGACGACCTTCTGCACATGATCCGTGACCGTGTCGCACGCAACGAGCGCGTGCTGGTCACCACGCTTACCAAGCGCATGTCGGAAGACCTGGCCGAATATTACGGCGAAGTGGGCGTGAAGTGCCGCTACCTGCACTCCGAGATCGAAACGCTGGAGCGCGTCAAGATTCTTCGCGATCTTCGCAAGGGCGAGTTCGATGTATTGATCGGCATCAATCTTTTGCGCGAAGGTCTCGACCTGCCCGAAGTCTCGCTGGTGGCAATTCTCGACGCCGACAAAGAAGGTTTTCTGCGCTCGGCCGGATCACTCATCCAAACCATCGGACGCTGCGCCCGCAACCTGAATGGCCGCGCGATTCTTTACGCCGATCGCATGACCGATTCCATGAAGCATGCGCTCGACGAAACCAATCGCCGCCGCGCCATCCAGCAGGCCTACAACGAAGCCAATGGAATCACTCCCGAATCGATCATCCGTCCGCTCGATATGACGCTAGTCGCAATCGCCGCAGCCGACTATACCGATCTGACCAGCGTGGAAGCCGATGGCCTTCCCGAGTTCAAGTCGCAGGAAGAACTGGACGCCTATATCGCAAAACTTGAAAGCGACATGCGCGAGAGCGCGAAGCGCTTCGAGTTCGAAAAAGCCGCGAAGCTGCGCGACACAATCAAAGAGCTACGAACGAAGGAATTCCTCTTCGCCTAGCCGACTTCACGTTGTCCGGTAAAAAGCTGAAAACTCCTGCATAGCGGCTCTCGCTGACCAACCACAGGCAAATTCTCGCCCGAGCGATTGTTGCTTGACCATCCTTACTACTACCGTGGATAATACTCGCCACTCGCCAGTGTGGGCGCGACACGCTGCGCCAAATCTCCCGACAGGGGCCAAGTCTGGAAACTCTCCTGAAACCGGCGGAACCTTGGCACGGGTGCAAAAAGCGGTCGAGTGATGAGCCGGACAGCACGTTGAAGTTCAGGCGGTCCTATCGCATTTTCTGGATTGCATTCTGGGTGCATTCAGTTCGTTGCACCTTGGTGGTTTCAACCTTGGGGAGGATTCAATGAAGACTCGACGCACGGCGAGCTACTCTTGCTTGCTGTCGGCAGCAGCGCTACTCCTACTGATCGCCCCGGCTTTTGCCGGAGAGAAAAACCTCAAACCATTCGTCATTCAGCCGGATAAGGTCGGTGTCTCGCAGACCCTGCGCGAGATTGCCAAGACGACTCCGCCGCCGCAATTTCACGGCTGGATCGTGCGCAAAGAGCACGAGACTCCGAACCACATGACTCAGATCTTTAATATCCCGGATCCGGTCATTCAAGACAGTTCTGAAGCGCAGCCGGAACTGGCCGTCAGCATCGGCCTTAACTTCGACGGCATGGACGGCAGCCAGGCCGGAGGCGTGATTCCACCTGACACCAATGGCGCCGTGGGAGACAACCAGTTCTTCCTCGTCACCAACTTCGCCTTCAACATTTACAACAAGAGCACCGGCGCATTGGAAGTAGGACCATTACTCATCAACAGCATCTGGAAAAATTTCGGCGGCCAGTGCCAATCCGACAACGGCGGCGATCCAGTCGTGCTCTACGACAAAATGGCGAACCGCTGGCTGCTGGAGCAACTCGAGTACAACAGCAGTTACCAGATCTGCTTTGCCGTCTCGCAGACCGACGACGCGACCGGGGCTTACAACCTTTACTCATACACCTTCAACGGCTTGACCGACTACCCGAAGCTTGGAATCTGGCCCGACGCTTATTACCTCGCCTTTAACTTTTTCGGACCCGGCGATGGCGAGCCTTGCGCTCTCGACCGCTCCGCCATGCTGGCGGGCACGACCGCCGCGATCATCTGCTTCGCTCCCAACACTTCGGATATGGGTTTTCTCCCCTCCGACATTGACGGCAGCACACCGCCCCCGAGCGGTGCTCCCAACCATTACATCGAGTTGGGGAATTCGAATACCACGCTCAAGGAATATGACTTCCACGTAGACTTCAACAACCCCAGCAATTCGACCTTCACTGGCCCAAATACTCTTACAGTGCCGGCCTACACCGTGCTGTGCGGCGGTGGCGGCGGTGCCTGCATTCCCCAGCCCGGCCACGGAGGTCTGCTCGATGCCCTCGGAGATCGCATGATGTTCCGCAACGCCTATCGCAACTTCGGCGACCACGAGGCGATGGTGTTTTCTCATTCCGTAGCACCCGGCGCGGGCTCCACAGCCGTCGCGGCCGAGCGTTGGTATGAACTACGCTCCACGCCGCCAGGAGGCAGTTTCTCGCTCTACCAGGCTGGAACATACCAGAACGCGACCGACAACTACTGGATGGGCAGCGTCGCCTTGGACAAAGATGGGGACATGGCACTCGGCTTCAGCGTTGATAACAGCAAGAGCCTGGTTCCCAGCATCTGGTTTACGGGCCGTAAACCTACCGACAAACTGAATACGCTAGAAGGCAAGAAGGTCGCTCACAAGGGAAAAACGATACAGGGACAGGTGAATCGCTGGGGCGATTACAGTTCGATGAGCCTGGATCCCACCGACGATTGCACCTTCTGGTACACGCAGGAGTACAGTGACGGCGGGTACAACTGGCAATCTCACGTTGTCCAGTTCAAGTTCACCACCTGCAAGTAGCTGGAAACGACGTTCCAACATTGGCGCTGGGTGGGGGCCACCACTATTAGGCCTGTGCCCAGCGCTTTCTTTTGCCTCGTTTCGTTGCCGAACAGGGCGCAGGGCAACCGCGATGCGCTTTGCGCTATGCTGTCACTTCGCAATCTGTGTGAATCTTGCGGGGAGGATCAATGACTTCATTTCGCGGTCGAAATTTCAACATCTCGCTGCGACATTTTCTTCGCTTTCTCGAAGACTTGAAAATAGTCGCTGCGAAGTGAAGTGCGACGCAGGCGCGTCTCAAGTGAATTCGATTCCGTGACTACTTCTTGTTTGCGCCGTGGTGCTTGCGCCAGTCCGCCCCGTCGCGGCCGCCTTGCGTAGCGATCTTCGTAAGCAACAGTTCCGCGGATAGACGGCGCTTTACCAGGTGTGCGGCAATTCTCTGCTTCGCCCTTTTCTCCGGGACTTTCGGGTCAAGAAAGACCAGCACCGACGGTCCGGCGCCACTGAGCGCCGCGCCGAAGATGCCCGATTCTCCCGTCAACTCCTTGAGCGCAGGCAGCAGCGGACAAAGCGGAGCGCGATACGGCTGATGGATGCGGTCTTCCAGCGCCGCCGGCAGCAGATCGGTGCGATCATTGGCAAACGCAGACAGCAGCAACATCGAGTTCTGAATATTCGTGACCGCATCCGCGCGCGAGTACTGAAATGGCAGCACGCGCCGTACCTGCTCGGTCGATAACGGCGCATCAGGAACGGCTAGCAGCAGCGGCCACTTCCCTTTCGGCTTCACCTCGATAACTTGCGCTTGCACCTGGTTGGCCATGCGGGCCACCGCCAGCGCTCCCATCCAGCAGGCAGCCGCGTTGTCGGGATGATGCTCGCGCATGGATGCCTCGCCCACGATCCGGTCATCCTTCCACCGCAGATGTCCGAAGTGTACCGCTAGCGCGATACCCGCCAGTCGTGCCGCGGCAGACGATCCGCACCCCTTCCCGATAGGAATCTCGTTTTCGATGTGGATGCGCAACGGCGCAATCTTGCGGTTCTCCGATTCGAGCACTTCGCAGTACGTCGTGATGATCAGGTGGTTTTCCATCCGCCCGCAAATCTGGGCATCCCGGCCCTCGGCCGTCACGAAGAAATCGGGAGCGCGTTCAGCGCGCAGTTTGAGGTGAAAGTCGAGCGCCAGGGCAGCAGCGTCAAACGCCGGACCCAGGTTGGCAGAGGTCGCCGGCAGCGCCAGGCGCAACGAGCGATCCGCGGAAATAGGACGCGATGGCATAAATAGGTAACGCTTGCAGCCCAAGGCCAACGGCTGCCCGCCGTCCTTAACCTATAGATATAACATGCTTTACAAGCGCCAGTGGCAAGTTGGGGGCGCTTTCGGCCGTTAAGGACCACGAAATTGTGTCTTATACACGAATGTGGGACGAAGCGCTACGAATTTCTATCGGCTGCGTCTACGGCCCCTATCACCGCTCCCATGTCGGCATCGAGCACAACCGGCGCGCGCTGGAGCGCTTTCGCCTGAACCGCGTGACGTTCGTCGGGCGTTCCCTCAAAAAGATCGCCGCGATGGAACTTGATGGTGAAGTCCGAGTCCTTGAGCCCATGCCCCGTCAGAACCAGCACCACCATTTCACCCGGTTTGACGAATCCTTGCGTCCGCAATTTCTTCAATCCAGCAAGCGTTACCGCGGAAGCCGGCTCACACCCTATACCTTCAGCGCCGATTTCTGCCTTGGCCTCGGCGATCTCAACTTCGCTCACCTGCTCGACCTCGCCCCCGGTCGCTTGCAGCACTCGCAACGCTTTCTTCCACGACGCCGGATTCCCAATGCGAATCGCGCTGGCCAGGGTATCGGCCGTCATCGGTTCGAGTTTAGCGCCGCCAAATTCACGCACGCAGCGGTAAAACGGATTCGCCCCCTCGGCTTGAATGATCGAAAGCTTCGGCAGTCGCGCGATCATTTTCAGTTCGTACATCTCCAGCAGCGCTTTGCCGATAGCCGAACTGTTTCCCAGATTGCCTCCCGGCACAATAATGTGCTCCGGCACGACCCAGTCGAGTTGTTCGAGCAGTTCGACCGCGGCCGTTTTCTGCCCTTCAATGCGATAGGGGTTGACGGAATTCAGCAGATAGATCGGTCTCTCCCGCACCAGCTCATTCAGGATACGAACGCAGCCGTCAAAATCAGTCCGCAACTGGCAGGTAAGCGCGCCATAGTCGAGCGATTGCGAAAGCTTGCCCCACGAAGTTTTCCCCTCCGGAATCAGCACCAGACTGCGCATATCGCCCCGGGCCGCATAGGCAGCCATCGACGCTGAAGTATTACCGGTCGAAGCGCAGGCGACCCACCGAAATCCTGCCTGGCGCGCGGAAGAGGCAGCAACCGTCATCCCCGTATCTTTGAACGATGCCGTCGGGTTCATGCCCTGGTGCTTGGCGTAAAGGTTCTCCACGCCGGATGAGCGCCCGCAGCGGCGCAAGTGATACAGCGGCGTATTCCCTTCGCGCAGCGTGATGACGTGCTCTTCGGATATGGGCGGCAGCAATTCGCGAAACCGCCAGACGCCGCTCTGGTTCAGGGGATTCGGCGAAGTTCGGCGGTTCGTCCAGACCGAGTGAAGCGACCTCGCGTCATATGGCAATCCGGCAAATACGAACTCGAACAGATCACCGCAGGTAGTGCAGCGAAAATCCTGCGACGCCGATGCGGGAGTGGCGCCGCAGTTTATGCAGCGTAAACGTGAAACGCTTTCTGTATTTTGAGTAATTGGCAAGCGCTGTGATCCCATGTATCGAAAGCGAGCCGACACCTTGGCCTTCAAACATGATACGGCACGCGCAGGCGAAGCCAAGTTTACTCTTGGAATTTCAAGGAGCGGTTGGCGCGGATCCACCGGACCCTCGTAAGGTCGAGCAAATATCCGCGCCCATCTCGCTAATACGTCGTGCTGTAGATGTAACTGTAAAAATTGTTCGTATAGTTGAAGCCGGCGCACCAGAGCTGATGATGCCCTCCGGAGATGGCATGCTCGGCGCAAGAACCCATCTCAGCATTGGTAGTGACATCGACCGACCAGGTGTTGCCGCCGTCCGTGCTGAAGTACATGCCGCCGACATCGCTATAGACGTTGCCTCCGCCAGCCCAACCCGTCTTGCCGTTCAGAAACAAGATGGAACGAATCGGCCACGGACCGTCGATGGTTCGGCCGCTCCAGGTCTTGCCGCCGTTGGTCGTGACGTGCAACCAACCTTCCACGTTGGGAGAAATCTCACCGCCGCCAACCCAGCCTAGCTTGTCATTGTGGAAGAAAACCGGGCCGTCAAACACTGAATCCACCGAAGGACCGCACGTCCATGCCGATCCGCCCGTTAGGCTTGTGCAGAAATTGATGCCGGAAGCTCGGGCATGAAGGTTATTAAGAAAAGAAAACTGTTCTCCAAACCACCCGCCGTCAGTATTGGCGACGGCGCTGTTCCAATCGGAAACGGTCGCGCCACCATCAGTGGTGTACTCGGCGGTTGTCTCCGGATCACTACCCGCGGGCCCCAGCGGCATCATGATCCCATCTTTCCCCTTAACAAATCGGACTTGTTGTCCCCACTCCGGCCCCGTACTCATGTCTTCAGACCATGTTGTGCCACCGTCTTCGGTCCAGCGGAAAACGCCATAAGCGCCCCCTGATCCGTCAAAGAACCCCGTGATAATAACTTTCTTGGTGGAGAGGGCATCAACGCCGTAGAAGTAATCGCTGGAAGCATTACTGAGCGACTGCTGCACCCAGTTGGCTCCTCCATTGGTCGTTTTCCAGACCTGTCCGCTCTCACCAACTGCATAACCGATCGTTGCGGTGGGAAACGCAACATCGTGAATGATGATTCCGGGCAAAGTGGCTAGCAAGTTCCACGTGTTGGCCGGGATCGCATGACCGGATGGTTGGCCGATCGTAGTTTGCGGCGCCTGCGGACGCTCAGCAGACACGTCAACCCGAGGCGACGTTAACGGCGCGATTCGCGAAACATGACGACTGGAGATGGCAGCTTGCTGTGAGAATGCCAATGAAGCGGTGAGCAAGAATACGGTTAGAACGGCCTTCCGGCGTGGCATTTGGAATCTCCTTTTCGGTCTCAAAGGGTAGCATGGCGCCCAACACGCCTCAATCTGAATTATTGCGCCGTGTTCCAGCCTAGACCTAGCGTAGTGCGTCAAACAGATCGACGTTTATTTATCATCGGTTTCCCTGTGATCCTCTATGCTCTCTGTGGTTAAAGCCCTTGACTTCTTCGTCGGACACCAAAACTTACGCCGAATCGAGGCGCAACATAGCGATCAGCATTTTCGACGCACTACACTAGCGCAGATAAGCGTTAGTCTTGTTCATCCAATCCGCGCGCGGAGGATCGAAAATATCGAAATCCACCGTATCTTCCAGCGCCTCGGCTTTGTGCGGCATGTTCGGCGGAATCGTCAGCACCTCGCCGGCATTGACAACGATCTCCTTGCCGTTGATCCAGAATTTCAGTGCTCCCTCAGCAATAAAAGTGATCTGCTCGTTCGGATGGCTGTGCTCCGGCACCACGCATCCTTTCTTCAGCAGCACGCGCGCCAGCATGACATTTTCTCCCACCACGAAATGCAGCCCCAGCAGCGGGTTCAAGCTTTCAACCGGAACCGCGCTCCACGGAACGTGGCGCAACTCCGCCTTGCGTAACTTGCCGGGGGCGACTGTTCCCTTAAGGGCGACTTTTCCCGCGGCGGCGCTCACCGGCCTCTTTTTCCGGGTCGACTTCAATTTCTCTTGCGGGTTCTTTCGCGAGCCCGCATGCGAAACTTTTGTTTTCTTCATGTCTTACCCTGCATTCGACAATTCTGAAAATATCAGCAGCCATATTACACGCAGTAACGCCGCATTCTACGAGTGTTTTGCCACCCTATGCTGCTAATCTAGATGGTTAGCCAAGTTTCTCTGAGGAGATCATGGGCGCTGCGAAGTATGTATGGATTGACGATTCGTTAAAACCGGCCAGCGAAAGCGTCGTGCCGTTCTTAAGTGCGGGCATGCAGTTCGGCTTCAGCGTGTTTGAAGGAATTCGCTGCTACGCCGCTGATCAGGGACCCGCTGTCTTTCGCATGGACGAGCACGTAAACCGTCTCCTCGATTCTGCGCACATCGTGGGCTTTCGCGATCTGCCCGTGACCGCAGAACAAGTCAAAGCCGCAATCAACCGCACCATCGCCGCCAACGAGTTCTCCGCCTGCTACATCCGGCCCATGATCTACCTCGACGGTGGCATGAACCTGACCGTCGATGCTGGCAAGCCGCGCTTTGTGGTCGCCGTCTGGGAATGGAATGTCTTCCTCGGAGCCGAAGCGAAAGAGGACGGCATCCGCGCCAACATTGCATCGTTCACTCGCCTCCATCCCAACATCATGATGACCAAAGCCAAGGTCTCGGGCAATTACGTGAGCTCGATTCTCGCCAAGACCGAATCGCACCGCGCCGGATTTGATGAGGCCATCATGCTCGGCCCCGATGGCTACGTCGCCGAATGCACGGGCGAGAATCTTTTTCTAGTCCGCAAGAATCAGATCTTTACGACGCCGAAAGCGGGCATTCTTGAAGGCATTACGCGTGACAGCCTGATCACCCTGGCGGCCGATCTCGGCTACAGCGTCCTAGAAGAACCCATCTCACGCGACCAGCTATATAGCGCGGACGAGGTATTTGTTTGCGGAACGGCCGCCGAAGTCATCGCGCTGCGCGAGATCGACTTCCGGACGATCGGACCCGGAAAAACGGGGCCGATCACTCGGAAACTGCAATCCGAGTTCGACAAACTTGTAACTGGACGCCACGCGCGGTCGGCACGGTGGCTCGCGCCAGTTCCAGCACTGAACGCCGCCGCCGGCGGAAATTGAGCGATTTGCGTAGAGACGGAGCTGGCTCCGTCTCGTTGGGCAACGCGGACGTGAATAGAGGACGTTCGAAATGAAGAAACACAAATTCCGGCAGGAAACTGAAGCGGTCCGCGGCGGCACCAATCTGCACAAGAAAAACGGTCCGGCTACCGCCCCCATCTACCAGACCTCGACGTTTGAAGTCACCAACAACGAAGAGCAGTTGCGGGTTACGCCGACCGACCATTTCTACACACGCTACGGGAATCCCACCAACACCGTCGCCGAAGATGCCATCGCTGAACTGGAAGGCACCGACGCCGCGCTGCTGTTTTCCTCCGGCATGGCGGCCATCACAACTTCCATCCTGGCCCTCGTCAAGGCAGGCGACCACATCATCGCGCAGCGCGACATCTACGGAGGCGTCACCAAGTTCCTTTCGCGGTGGCTGCCCCAGATGGGCGTCGAGACGACGTTCGTTGACACGAACGACATCGAGCAGCACGAGCGCGCCATTCGTCCGAACACAAAACTCATCCACGTCGAGTCGCCGACAAATCCGATGGTGCGCGTCGTTGACTTGGAAAAAATTGCCGCGCTGGCGCAGGAGCACAAGCTGATCTCGACCATCGACGCCACTTTCGGCACGCCCATCAATTGCCGCCCTGCCGAATTCGGCATCGATCTTGTTTTGCACTCCGGCACCAAGTACTTTGGCGGACACGCCGACATCATCTGCGGCATCGCCGCCGGTCGTCGCGACCTGATTGATCAGATCCATCACCTGCGCACCACGCTCGGCTGCTGCATGGATCCGCACGCCGCGTTCCTGCTTTCGCGTGGGATCAAAACTCTGGCCGTGCGCGTTGAACGCCAAAATCAGAGCGCGCTGCGCATCGCCGAATTCCTGAGCAAGCATTCCAAGGTCACTCGCGTGCACTATGCAATGCTCAAAGGCAATCCTGATTACCAGATTGCCCGGAAGCAAATGGCTGGGGCCGGCGGAGTCTTGAGCTTCGAAGTCGAGGGCACTGGCGCCGATGCCTGCCGCGTAGCCGAATCCCTCAACCTGTTCACCCTGGCTCCTAGCCTGGGAGGCGTCGAGTCCCTGGTGTCGATCCCTGTGCTTACTTCGCACGCCATGATCGATCCATCGCAACGGAAAAAGATGGGCGTCACTGACCAGATGATTCGCCTGTCGGTCGGTATCGAGAACGTGGACGACCTGATCGGCGACCTCGAAAACGCCCTGAACGTTCTCGTCCCCAATCGCCAACAAGTCGGCGCCGCGAAATAGCACATCATTGTAGTGGATTTGCCTTATGAACAGTTCCGCTTACGCGGGCTTGGCCGCTTCCACGCACGCCATGATCTCCGCTTCGCTCAGCGTGTGGTCGCTGGCCTTGGCGCGTTTGTAGATGCGCTCTACCACCTCTTCGTTCACTGAGAATCCACGGCGCTCCAGCCAGAACAGCACGTTCGACTTCCCGCTCATCGGCCCGATGTCGATTACCTGCTCAAGCCCAAAAACGTGCGAAGGCACTCCCGAATACACCGTGTTCGCAAGTTCAACATCATTTTTCCGGTAGGCCTTGATGACCGCGGACGCATGTACGCCCGTCGCCGTACGAAACGCGTCCTCGCCGACGACCGGGTAATTATTGGGAATCGGCACGCCCGTAGCCGCGGAGACAGCCTCGCAATAATGCTTAAGCTTGGTCAGGTCCTGCTGGTCCCACGGCGAAATTCCCATGAGCTTCAAATTGACCAGCATCTGATCCATCTGCGTATTGCCGACTCGCTCTCCAATACCGAGTGCTGTCGCGTGCACGCAATTTGCGCCCGCAACCAGCGCCGCCATCGCATTCGCTGTCGCAAGTCCACGATCGCAGTGCCCATGCCAGTCGAGCCGAATCGTTTCGCCCGATGGCTTGATCACCTGTTCCACCACAAACTTGACGAGCGCGACCGTTCCCATCGGCGTCGCATGCCCCGCCGTATCGCATAGTACAATCGCGCGCGCTCCGTTGCGAATCGCGCAGCTGTTCAACTGCTTTACCGTTTCCGGATCGCAACGCGTCGTGTCCTCGGTCGTGTACATGACCTCGAGGCCAAGCGAAATGGCGTATTTGACAGCCTTTTCGGTCGTTTGCAGCAGGAAGTCTTTGCTCCAACCCTCGGTATAGCGGCGGATGGGACTCGACCCGAGGAAGGCAGCAACTTCAATCTGAAGCCCAGTCTTCTGCGTGATCTCCGCAATCGGACGAATATCGTTTTCGTGCGTCCGCGCCGCGCAGTACGGGCGAATCTTCATCTTGTGCGCGACAATTTCCCGCGCCAGCGCCGTAACGTGCTCGACCGCCCGCGGCCCCGCTCCCGGCAAGCCGAGGTCAAGCGAGTTAATTCCGAGCGCCTCCATCAGGTGAAGAATTTCAATCTTCTGTTCGATCGAAGGATCGCGTACCGAGGGCGATTGCAGCCCGTCGCGCAGCGTTTCGTCCGTCAGAAGCACGGGCCCAGGCGGCCGCAACGACTGCGGGTAAAGACGATTCCAGTCGTAGATGAGTTCAGAAATTTGCATGTGTGGCGCGGGCATTCTTGCCCGCGATGCTATAAACCGGAACCCCACCGGTCCCACTGGATTTCAGCCTTGCTCCCAAGAGTGTTCGCTTTTAGCTTTGCACTCTTGGCTCTTATCTTTCTTTTCGCGCTACGCTTTCTTTTCTTCCTTCGGAGGAACGGTCAGCCCGAACACCGACCGCTGCCCCACGCCAGCGACGTTCACGCCGCTCGTGTCTTCCGGACTCGGCAGATACAGCGTCTTGCAAAACTCGCAGCGATACACCTCGGCATCCGGTCCCCATGCCTTTTCGGCGCATCCGCACTCTTGCTCCAGCACGTCGAAGGTATAAAACCAGCGCTTCAGGTGCCCACCGCAGAACTTGCCCTTCGCGTCCTTCTCGTTACAGGCCCGCTGCCCCGTCTTCTTAATCTTCACCTTGTGATTGGGAAGCTGCGGAACCTCTGTTGCCGGAGCGCTGAGCGTTTCACCTGTGGCCACGGATGTCTCCATCGAAAGAATTCGAACTCTCCGCTTATTTTACCCACCCCGCATCCATAAGACCAAGGGCAATACGTTACTGCTTCTTCCCGAGCAACCGCAGCCAGTCCGCAAACTCTCTCATCGGCTTGCTGACAAGGTGCCGACGCGCTCGTATATACCCGATCCGCCGGTAGCTTTTGTGGTGCAATCGAATTAACGCGCAGCCCGATGCATGCGAGACCGCCATTTCCGGTATCACGCTCAATCCGAACCCCGACCGTACCAGTTCAAAAATGCTCTCCATCTGGTTCGTCTCGAATACCGACCGCAGTTCCGCCTTCGCGCGCGTACAAGCCGTGAGCACATCGTCGCGCAGGCAATGCCCCTCTTTCAGCAACAATAGCCGTTCCTTGCGCAAATCACGCAGATTCACCGGAGGATGTCCGCTGAGCGGGTGTTTCCGCGGCACGACCAACAGCAACTCTTCGCGAAAAAGCTCGCTGCACACAATGTCGGCTTTCGGAATCGGCAAGCTCACGACCGCCAGGTCAATCTCTCCCGCCTGCAGTATCTGCACCAGTTGCGAAGTAGTCTCTTCGCGGAATAACAAATTCACTCGCGGATAGCGCCGAGTAAAGTCGCCGATGTTGCGCGCAATAAAGTACGGCATGATCGTCGGAATCACCCCGATCCTCAACGTGGCGTAGCCTTCGTTCAACGCAGCGATGCGGCTCTCCGCTTCTGCAACCTGCTGCAGAATTCCCAGCGCCATCTTGTGCAGCCCCTCGCCCGACGCGGTCAGCCGCACCGAGCGCCCCAACCGCTCGAACAGCGCGCTACCCAAATTTTTTTCCAGCCGCTTGATCTGCTGCGACAGCGACGGTTGCGCGATGCCCAACTGGTCCGCCGCCCGCGTAAAACTCCCCGTTCGAACGATCGCGCAAAAATATCGAAGCTGATGGATTTCCATAACGATATCCAAACACCTTGTCGTTCCGAGCAGAGCGAGGAATCTGCATTCCGCAGCGTTCCACAAGCCGCCACTCAAGACTCATAGGTTCTTCCTATTTCACAAATTCATTATCACATCTGTCGCCTATGAGTTGCTTCGGGTATATTGTAAGTCTTCAAGAAATAAAGGAGCAAAACGTGTCGACCGAAACAAAATGCCCGGTAATGCACGGCGCGAGCAGAAACGCCGCAACCAATGTGGACTGGTGGCCCAATCAGCTGGACCTGAAGGTCCTGCACCAGCACTCCCCCCTGTCCGACCCCATGCACAAAGAGTTCAACTACGCGGAAGAATTCAAGAGCCTCGACCTGAATGCAGTGACCAAAGACCTCCACGCCCTGATGACCGACTCGCAGGAGTGGTGGCCGGCCGACTTTGGCCACTACGGCCCGCTCTTCATCCGCATGGCCTGGCACAGTGCGGGCACCTACCGCATCGGCGACGGCCGCGGCGGTGCCGGCTCCGGCCAGCAACGTTTTGCGCCCCTCAACAGCTGGCCTGACAACGTAAACCTCGACAAGGCACGCCGCCTGCTCTGGCCCATCAAGCAAAAATATGGCCGCAAGATTTCCTGGGCCGACTTGATGATTCTCGCCGGCAACGTCGCTCTCGATTCGATGGGCTTCAAGACCTTCGGCTTTGGCGGCGGCCGCCCCGATGTCTGGGAGCCCGAGGAGGATATCTTCTGGGGCCCCGAAGGCAAGTGGCTTGCCGACGAGCGCTACTCCGGCGACCGTGATCTTGCCAATCCCCTCGCTGCCGTGCAAATGGGTCTGATCTATGTGAATCCCGAAGGCCCAAACGGAAACCCCGATCCTCTCGCAGCCGCGCGCGACATTCGCGAGACCTTCGCGCGCATGGCGATGAACGACGAAGAAACCATCGCGCTCATTGCCGGCGGTCACACTTTCGGCAAAACTCACGGCGCTGGCGATGCCAAACTCGTGGGCGCAGAACCGGAAGCCGCCAGCATCGAAGAGCAGGGCCTCGGCTGGAAGAGCAAATTCCGCACCGGCAAAGGCGGCGACGCGATTGGCAGCGGCCTCGAAGTCATCTGGACCACCACGCCCACCAAGTGGAGCAATAACTTCTTCACCAACCTGTTCAGCTACGAATGGGAACTCACCAAGAGTCCGGCGGGGGCCCACCAGTGGACGCCGAAGAATGGCGCAGGCGCCGGCACGGTACCTGACGCGCACGATCCGTCCAAGCATCACGCGCCATCCATGCTCACAACCGACCTCGCCTTGCGCTTCGACCCGGCTTACGAGAAAATCTCGCGCCGCTTTTACGAGCATCCCGACCAGTTCGCGGATGCCTTCGCCAAGGCATGGTTCAAGCTCACGCACCGCGACATGGGTCCAGTCTCCCGCTATCTCGGGCCTCTCGTCCCGAAAGAGCCCCAGATCTGGCAAGACCCTGTTCCCCCGGTCGACCACGAATTGATCGGCGAGAAGGACATTGCCGCTCTGAAGGCCAAAATCCTCGCATCCGGACTGTCGATCTCCCAGCTCGTCGCAACTGCCTGGGCATCGGCCGCATCCTTCCGCGGCTCCGACAAGCGTGGCGGAGCAAACGGCGCGCGCATTCGCCTGGCGCCGCAGAAGGATTGGGAAGTGAACCAGCCCGCCGAGCTGGCCAAAGTTCTCCAGAAGCTGGAGGCGATTCAGCAGGAATTCAACGGCGCGCAATCCAATGGCAGTAAGAGCAAGAAGAAGATTTCGCTCGCTGACCTGATCGTTCTCGCCGGCGACGTAGCCATCGAAGAGGCTGCGAAAAAGGCCGGCTACGACGTGAGGATTCCCTTCTCGCCCGGCCGCACCGATGCGTCACAGGAGCAAACCGATGTGCACTCGTTCAAAGTCATGGAACCGCCGGCAGACGGGTTCCGCAACTACATCCGCGGCAAGCAGCCACTCTCGCCAGAGGAACTGCTGGTCGATCGCGCGCAACTACTGACGCTGACTGCTCCCGAAATGACGGTTCTCATCGGCGGCATGCGCGTCCTGAATACCAACTTCGGCCACTCTAAACACGGCGTCTTCACCAACCGGCCCGAAACGCTGACGAATGATTTCTTCGTCAACCTGCTCGACATGAGCACCGAATGGCACCACTCGGGCAACGGTTCGGGAGACGTCTACGAGGGCCGCGATCGCAAGACCGGCAAGCCAAAGTGGACCGGAACCCGCGTCGATCTGCTGTTCGGTTCAAACTCCCAACTCCGCGCGCTGGCGGAAGTTTATGCATGCAACGACTCGAAAGAGAAGTTCGTGAAAGACTTTGCCGCTGCGTGGACCAAGGTGATGAACCTCGATCGCTACGATCTGTGATCACGCGGCATTCACGTTCAGGAATAAGGGCGAGCCTTCGGGCTCGCCCTTTTTGCGCGGCGGTGAAAAGCGGAAACGTGGAAACGACGCGTTTGACCGCCGAATTTCTCATGAGGGTTTGATCTGCCGGAGGAACTTCGGAGCTGTATATCATGTAGTAACGGATACCCTCTCGAGGCGATCTTTCAGAATCAGAGACTTAGAAGAACCTTCCCGCCAGGTCTTTGAAAAATAATAACTTAGACGATCGTTTAGAATCAAAGACTTAGCGAGTTCACAAAGCTGGTCTTTGAAAAATAAGGACTTACCTGCAAAGTATTTATTTTTCATGCACTTAGGGCGGCGCGCAAGAGCTCGTGGCATAATCTGTCTGTTGACCTTGAGCAGGCCGTGCGAGGGCGACAATAGCGAGGAGAGTTTCCTGGAGGAGGGAAACATCCGATGACCCCGAAGGAAGTGGTGTTGTCATACATCGATGCCATGGGGAAGCGCGACTATGCTGGAGCGAGGCAGTATCTCAGCGACAATGTCTTCATCAAAGGGCCAGCCGGAGAGGCGTTCCGTAGCGCCGACGACTTTCTGAAGATGATGGAGCAGCAGCGCGGCAAATACGATATGAAGAAGGTCTTCGTGGACGGCGCCGACGTTTGCCTGCTCTACGATGTCGTAACGGAGAAGGTCACCACGTTCTTCTGCTCGTGGTATCAGGTGAAGGACGGAAAGATCGCTACGATCCGGACAGTGTTCGATCCGCGCGCATTCGCCGCCGCCTAGCAGGCTGCGGAAAAAGTCTCTTTCGATCGGGAATCGTCACCTCAGCGGCTGAAGCCGCATTCAAAACAAAGCGGTTATCGCAGCGGTGAACCGCTGCGCCACCCAAAATCAAACACAAAATTGAGTTTTTCCGCAGCCTGCTAAAGCCCGCATTTTTATTGACCCCGAACGGCACGGCTGAAGCCGTGCCCTACCCAAAACCATTTATGAGACCAGTTCTAGTCAAACGGCTTGCGCGGAGCGGCTTGATCCGCTCCAACGCGCCCTGCAGTGATCCCCGCAGCAAAGTAATTTTCGCCCTTGATCGGAACCCCGGCCATCCGCCGCAGCATTGCCAGTTGCCCAATGTGTGTGAGCGCATCGGCAATCGGTCCCTGAAACAATTTTTCAGCCGAAGCCTGCAGCGGTTTTCCCGACGCCAGATAGTCGTCAAATTTCTGGAGCGAAGCGTGGAAGCGCTCGCATTCCTTCTCCCACGGAAGCGGAGCGGAGTCGTGCCACTTGCGGCTGCCATCGGCCATGGACAATCCCCAGTCCATCAGGTCGCCGATGTGAGCGAGAATTTTCGCCGGTGTCTGCGAAGTTTCAGGAGAGCCGTAGGAGGCGAAATCTGGCCCGGCATTGCGGATGGCCTTGCCGCCGCGATAGGCAATCGTGGCAAGCGTGTGACGGAGGAGAGTATTCGAATCAGTCATTGCGTCCGTTCTCAGTTCTCGGTTTTCAGTACCCCACGAAACCCAGAACGACAATTTATACCAGAGACTGAGAACTGAAAACTGACAACTAGAGTTTTCTTCTCCACAGCGCGCCCGCGGAGCGCACAGCAGCTTTCAGTTTCTCGCGCAGGGGCCGCGCATAGAGGAGATCAAGAAAGCCTTCCATCTCGTCGCCAAACTCGCGCCCGTATCCGAACCACCAGACTTTCTTCATGCGCGGCAAGCGGTCGGAGTCAACATATTTCACGCGCACCATCTCTTCGACTCCCCAACGTCCATGCGTCCGGCCAATCCCGCTCGCCTTCACGCCTCCATGCGGAGCCTCGCTGATGCTGAAACACGATACCGCATCGTTCACCATTACCGTTCCCGCGTCGATTTGCCGCGCCAGCCGCGCACCGCGACCCCGGTCACGCGTCCACACGCTCGCGGCAAGTCCAAAGGCGGAATCGTTGGCGAACGCGACGGCTTCAGCATCGTCGTCAAACGGCGCGATTGGCAACACCGGCCCGAAGGTCTCTTCCCGCATGATGCGCATGCCGTGATTGACGTCCGCCAGCACGGTGGGCGCAAAGAATGTCGGACCCAACTCGCGCAGACGCGAACCACCAGCGAGCACGCGCGCACCGCGCTCGCGCGCATCTTCCAGGTGCGATTCGACAATGCGGACCTGCCGCTCGTGGATCATCGGGCCAATCTCGGCCGTCGCGTCCATACCATTGCCAACCCGAAGCTTGCGCGCCTTCTCCGCGCAAGCGTTGACGAACGCCGGATACAAACTGCGATGCACGTAGCATCGCTCCACCGACAAGCAAGTCTGGCCAGCATTCACGAACGCTCCCCAGACCGCGCCGCTCGAAGCCACGTCAATGTCAGCGTCATCGAGCACCAGCATCGGGTCTTTCCCGCCCAGTTCGAGCACCACAGGAAGCAACCGTTCCGCCGCAGCGCGAGCGATATGCCGGCCAGTATTCACGCTTCCCGTAAACACCAGCTTGTCGATGTCGCTCGCCGCCAGCGCGGCTCCAGTCGCGCCTTCCCCCGGAAGAACCTGGAAGACATCCTCGGGAACGCCCGCCTCTCGCAACATCTTCTGCAGCTCAAGCGCAATGAGCGGCGTCAACTCCGAGGGCTTGAGCACGACGACATTGCCCGCCAGGAGCGCAGCCATGGTCTCCGTGGCCGGAATCGAAAACGGATAATTCCAGGGCGAGATAATCCCGATGACGCCATAAGGTGCATGCAGAATTGTTCCCGATTTCGTCTTAAGGATCGGGTTGCCGTGCGGCAACCTCTCGTCGCGCAGCAGCACATAGCCGTTGTCGATCAGAAAACGGGCCGCATCGAGCACGACCAGAACTTCTGTCGTCAGCGCTTCAGCCCGCGGCTTGCCCGCTTCCTGGGTGATGCGGTGCGCGATGCTTGCCTTCCGAGCCAGCAGGATCTGCTGAAAGCGTCGCAAGACCCGTATGCGGTTTTGCACGCCCCACGCATTCCACTCCGCTTGCGCGGCGCGACCGCGGGCGACAGCGGCATGCACTTCGGTCGGCCCTGCGCTCTCGAGTTCGCCCAAAACCTCGCCCGTAGCCGGGTTTACCGAAGCAATGCGTGAGATCGCGCTTTGGACGTCGGTCGCCATCTGCGAAGAAGTGTACGCGGGACGGGACAAGCACGCCACACTTTCTAATACTCGACATTCACCAGAAACAGACCGGAAGCGGGCGCGGTTGCACCCGCTGCCGACCGATTCCGCGCCGCCAAAATCCGCCGCAAATCTCCGCCGTTGATCGAGCCCTTCCCCACCAGCACAAATGTCCCGACCAGATTCCGCACCATGTGGTGCAGGAATCCATTGCCGCGCACGGTGTAGATCAGATCCTCGCCTTCTCGAGTCCACGCGGACGAATAAATCTCCCGCACATTCGTGGGCGCGATCGCAGCCGAAGTCTGGACATTTTCCGGCCCCAACCCCGCGCCGGCCTCAACCAACTCGCCCGCTGCCATCCGCTCGACCCGCTCCGGGTCGACCGCCGCGAACGAAGTAAAATCGTGCTCTCCCACAACCAGCCCGGCTGCCGCCATCATCGCCGGTTCGTCCAGCGGATACGGGAAATGCCACACATAGCGCGCCCGGAACGGCGGACAGACGTCGCCCCGGTAAATGCAATACCGGTAAGTCTTCGCCCGGGCTGACTTTCGTGCATGAAAATCCGCCGGGGCCTCGCTCGCCTCCAGCACGCGAATCGAAGCCGGCAGAATGTCGTTCAACGCAATCGCCCAGTTTTCAACCGGAATTCTGGACTCCGTCACAAACGTCGTCACCTGGGCCAGCGCGTGCACGCCTGCATCGGTGCGACCCGAACCTTGTGGCAGTACATTTTCGCCGCTCAACCGTCCAATAGCGGAGGCGAGCGTGCCCTGCACGGTCGCGCGGCCGGGCTGCACCTGCCAGCCGGCAAAATCCGACCCGTCGTATGAAAGGATCAGTTTGAGATTGCGCACGTTTTTCCTGAATCTCTTTTCCGAGTCCCGGGACGCTTGAGCCTCATCCATTGTTATTTGCAAGCGTTTTGCCGTCCGGATCGCAGAATCGGCGGCAGCGCGTCAGATATACTATTGCACTTACGGCACATTTCAATGCGTTTCGCGCAAGAGCTTCCCCTGTTGGCGAACAAAAGCAAGGAACTCTTGCCCAGCGTTGTACGTAATACGAACTGTGGACCCATACTTCCGTTTTTCTCAGCCATGATCGATGGAGTGATACGAATGCAACGTTCCATTTTTGTCTCTCGAGGATTCCGTGTGCTTCAGCGCGCAACCGCCCTTTTCCTCGTAACTCTCATGGTGCCCGCGGGCTGGGCGCAGGATGCCTCATCCGCGCCAGCTGCTCCGTCTGCGCAAAAGCAGAGTGCCATGCCCTCGGCATCGCAGCCCTTCAACGTCAAGGAATACGCGAAGCCGCGGTCGCATTTCCCCGACCCTCTGGCTCCTTACACGCCGCGCCATGTGGAACTGCCGAACCTTGCTAATACGCCGCGCATTGACGAGCTCATGCACGACGGCAAGCTTTACATCTCGATGAACGACGCCGTCGCGCTCGCGCTCGAGAACAATCTCGACATCGCCATTGCCCGTTACAACCTCAACATCGCCGACACGGACCTCTGGCGCGCCAAAGCGGGCTCTGCCACGCTCGGCGTCCCGTTCGGAGTTGTGCAAAATACGCCCGGCGGCGGAGTTGGCGGACTCGGCACACAAGTAGGTTCGGGTCAAGGTGGCACGTCGGTGGCGGCCGGCGGCGCCGGCGTCGGTGTGGGCGGGTTGGTTGGATCGACCTTTGGCCTTGGTACTGCGATCAACAGCTTCGATCCCATCATAACCGGTACCCTACAGCTCGACCACAACACGCTTCTCTCATCCAGTATTTTCGCGCCGATATCTCCCGTCAACACCACCACAGGAAACTTCTCTTACCAACAGGGATTTATCACCGGCACCAATATGTCGGTAGGGTTTAACAACAACCGTCAGACGAGCGGGAATTCGCCTTTCACGACGTTGAGCCCACAACTCAATTCCAGTTTCAATTTCCGGCTCACACAGCATTTATTGCAGGGCTTCGGATTCGCGCCCAACACTCGCTTCATTCAGATTGCCAAGAACGACCGCGAGATTTCCGACGTCGCGTTTCGTCTCCAAACCATCACCACGGTCGATCAGATTGAGAACATGTACTGGGATTTGGTCTTCGCCTATGAGAACGTGAAGGTCCAGAACGAAAATCTTGCGTTCGCACAGAAGACACTCTCCGACAATAAGAAACAGGTTGAGATCGGAACGCTTGCGCCGATCGAAGTTGTGCGCGCCCAAAGCACGGTCGCCAGCGATCAGCAGACATTGACCCTGGCCCTCACCAACCTGCAGTTGGAGCAATTGCTCATGAAGAACGCCCTCAGCCGGACTCTCGTCGACCCCAGGCTGGCGGATGCGGAAGTGATTCCAACTTCAACTATGGAGGTGCCGGCCCAGGAGCCGGTCGTCCCCACCGAAGAGCTGGTGAATGATGCCCTCAGCCATCGACCCGATCTGGCGGAGGCACGGATTAACCTCACCAACACGGGCATCAGCAATAAAGCAATCCGCAACTCTCTGTTGCCCTCCGTTGATCTGTTCGCGTATTACGGTGGCAGCGGTATTGGTGGAAATCTGAATCCGAGTTTTGTTTGCTCCCCTAGCAACTACCTGCAGAACCCTACGTATTGCGACGGGCAATCGGTGTCTCTCCCGCCCGTTTCTTACGGCAGCACACTCAATCAGTTGGTCAATTCGACTGCGCCCGACAAGGGTGCGGGCATCTCGATCAATATCCCTCTTCGCAACCGTGCTGCACAAGCCACACAGGTCCGCTCCGAGTTCGAATACCGGCAGGCCCAGTTGCGCATTCAGCAAATTGAGAATCAGGTGCGCATCGAGGTGCGCAATGCGCAGTTTGGAGTTCAGCAGAATCGCGCCAGCGTCGCCTCCGCGCAGGCAGCCGTCGACCTGGCCCACGAATCGCTCAGCGCCGAACAAAAGAAATATGCGCTTGGCGCCTCCACCTCGACGTTGGTGCTGCAATACCAGTCGGGGATGACGTCCGCCGAAGTGACACTGGTCTCGGCCAAGGCAGCCTATGAGAAAGCTCAAATCGAGCTTGATCGCGCCACCGGGCTCCTGCTCGACCACGCCAACATTTTGATTGCCGACGCCGAGCGCGGCCAGGTCACGCACGCACCCACCGTCCCTCACGTGGCCGCACGGCCTAATGATCAACCACTTCCAGAGAATCCTGCGACTCAGCCGCCGCAGTAGAGCGGATGGCATAAGCCCGAAAACGGCCCAATCCAAGGGCCGTTTTCTTTTTGCCGCAACCTTCTTTTGGCCGCAATCTGGAGTGCCGGCGTCGCACTCCGCCAGGCAGCCGTCTAGCGACTAGCGAGCAGCTTACGCCGCTAGTATTCTCTACCCGTGACATCTGCGCCTCTCCTTTCGGTCGTCATCATCACGCACAACGAAGAAGCAAACATCGGGCGCACGCTGGCCAGCGTGCAGTCTCTGGTCGCCGACGGCAAAGGAGAGATCATCGTGGTCGACTCGGGCTCGACCGATCGCACCGTCGAAATTGCGAAATCGTTCGGCGCGAAAGTTCTCGTTGAAGAGTGGAAGGGGTATGCGGCGCAGAAGAATTCCGCGATCGACAAGGCGAGCGGGGAATGGGTTTTGCTGCTGGACGCCGACGAAGAAGTCTCTCCCGGTTTGGCGCAAGAAATCGAGGAAATCGGCCGCGGACCTGCCGAGGATGGTTTCGGATCCGAAGATGGGTATTGGATCAAACGCGAGAACCAATTTCTTGGACGGGCGCTTCGACATGGCGGGTTTTGGCCGGATCCCAAGCTGCGGATGTTCCGCCGGGGCAAGGGGAAAGTTGTGAGCCGCGCGGTGCATGAAACGCTGCAAGTCACGGGGCGACTCGGTACGCTGTACTATCCGCTGAACCACCACTGCTACCCCACCGTCGCCGACTATCTTGATCACATGAACCGCTATTCGTCGCTCGGCGCGGAGATGGTTGCCGCCAAAGGCCGCGTGCGCTTCAGCCTGGTCAACATTGTCGTGCGTCCGGCGGCCACGTTTATTTACAACTATTTCTTT
>JBELAC010000035.1:0-26720 GCA_049509215.1 Terriglobales bacterium | reverse complement strand
TCCGCTGCTGCAGGAAGAGATAACTGCTGGGCGGCCGGTGTGGCAGCTGTCTCAAACGATCAACCTAACGTCTGATCGGGAACCTCCGCGGAAACGGCATTCACTCCGGCTCCGAGGTCGCCGCCGCAAAAGGGACAGAACTTGTCACCGGCATTCACGCCGCGCTGGCAGTGCGGGCACACCGGACTCAAGCGATACCGGCATCGAGGACAAAATCCAAAACCGGGTTCGACAACCGCGCTGCATTGGGGACAGCTTGCGATACGCGGCTTCCGCAAAATGAAATACAACACAATACCGAGCGCATTGGGGATGAAGATAGCGATCAACGTCCAGAGAAGGCGGCTCATTCCGCGGCGGGCGGCGTCGCGGTTGATGTAGCCGACGAGCAGGATGTAACAGGCGAAGATGGTTCCCGCGACGATGGATAGGGGCACAATGAGCACTAGCGGCGGAGTGGGATTCTTGTCCATCTGCGTGACGACGGGAAGACCCACGACCGTGGCCAAAAAGGCGAGAAGAGCAAAGAAGAAGGCCCATGGCGAAATGATGCGGACCTCGTCCATAAAGCGGGTTGGAGTTTCATTCCTGATCGGCATACTCACCTCCTGAATTCGTTCCCTTCCTAACCGATTTCTTCTAACTTCCCGCCGTTATCCCTGCGACGCGCCGTTGCGGTCCGCAAGATGGGTCCCTCGCGCCAGCAGCAGGATTGCGGTCAAAACAGCCGGCATGATCGAGAACAACGCGAATGAGGCTTGCCATAGCGGTGGCGAACACCGCATCTGTTCGCCCAGCCAGCCAAAACCAAACCAGAACACCGCGGTTGTGAAAACAGCGCACAGCGTCACCGCGGCGCAGCACACCGAAACGACCCAGACACGTTCTTGTTGCCGCTGCAATTCCAGCGCGCGCTGGCGTACACGCATCTGCGTCGCGGATACGAGACGCGCGCCTGCGGTAATCGGGATCGCGCGGAGAGCGTGAATCGCCTCACGCGCATTCTCTGAGAATTCGCGGCATTCCGGGCAGGATTCCAGATGCGCCGCCAGCCACGAGTGCTGCTCGTTGGAAACTCCTTCCGGACCGGATAAGGCGATCAGCATCCGCGCACGTTCGTGAGGGTCATTGTTTGCAAGATCAGCATTCACAAGCGGGCTCCTTTCAACCACGGCTCCAGAGCGCTCAGGCCGCGATAGATGCGCGACTTCACCGTGCCCAGAGGAGCGCCGGTCACGCCGGCAATTTCTTCGAGCGACATTCCTTCCTGAAAACGAAGCACCAGGGTTTCGCGATATTCGACTGGAACGTGGTGCATGCCAGTGGAAATCAGTTCGTTCTGCTCACGCTGAACTGTTGCATCGAACGCCGACGGCTGGCCCGTGTCCGGGATCTGGAGCGGAGCTGCGTCATCGCTATCAATGAGGCTGTCGAGGCTTGCCGGATGCTTGCGGCGCAGGTGATCAAGGACCAGATTGCGAGCGATGGTGAAAAGCCAGGCGCGGAACTCGTGCCGGCCATCGTACTGGCGGCCGCGTTCGAGTACGCGAATCCAGGTTTCCTGAAAGAAGTCCTCGGCCAACTCGCGGCGTCCGGTCAGGGACACTAGATAGCGCAGAAGGCGATGCTGGTACATCTCGATGAGGTGGTCGAGCAGATCAGGATCGCGGCGCTGAAGTCCACGAGCGATCTCGATGTTCTCATCCTTCATCGCCATCGCATTCACGAAATAGCAGGCCGTCGCGTTCATGCTACTGATAGATACGGGGAAAGGGCAAAAAAAGACGCAGGGATACGCGGAATACACGTTTCTTCCGTAAGTCATTAACAGGGCGGGAAAAATGGGGCATGGTATTCGACGACCTGGTGCAAATTTTTCCCGGCCAGCCAATTGACCCAGGCAGTAACCGGGCGGATGCGTGCGGAGCACGCCGGGAAACCGAATTGATACGATCAGAGAGACGTTGCAGACGCCCACCACATCCTCGTTGAGTTCAAGCGAAGGGCGACCTTCTTCGCACCGGCATCTCGCTCTCTGGCTCTTCGCCTCCTTCCAGTTTTTCTATCTGCTGACTTCGACCGGGCGTGTGCGCACGCCGGATGAATACAACACTCTCTACACGACCGAGAGTCTGGTGCTGCACGGAACGACGGCGGTTCCGCAGGCGGTTGCACTGCACAATTTCTACGGTCGGCTTGACGTGCGTGGACTGCCTCGCGCCGCGTATCCGCCGGGACAGGCCTTGGCGTGTGCACCATGGTTTGCCGTGGGACAGTATGTCTTGGCGCGCCTGCCGGGCGTGCCCGCTGAAGATACGGATTTGATTGTGGCCTTCGCCTCTTGTCTGAGCAGCGCCACGTTCGCAGCGTTGACCGTTACGTTCTTCTTTCTGCTGCTAACTGGGATCGGGATTTCCGTGCAGCCCGCGCTGATGGCGACGGCGATGGTCGGCCTCGGAACACCGATCTTTGCCTATTCGGGATGGTTATTTTCCGAGCCGCTCTCGGCGGCGATCTTCGCGGGAATCGCGTGGATGGTCTTTGTTCGGACCCGTGAGATTGGAGAGCTTGACGGCTCGACCGTCAAACCAATCTCTCTGCCGACGGCGGCGATCGCCGGGCTGATCCTGGGACTGGCCACAATCATCCGGCCAACTAACGTGCTGGCGATTGCCATTTTCGCGCTGGCGATTGTTGCGCGCGATGGCAAGGCTGCGCTCCGCCCCGCCTTCGTGTTGTGCGCGACCTCGGCGATCGGAGTGGCAATTCTGCTCGGCCACAATGCTCTATTGTTCGGGGGGCCCTTTCAGTTTGGCTATCCGGCGGCCGCGGAGGGCGCCAAGCAGCTCAATCGATTCGATACACCGATGCTTACAGGGCTTTACGGATTTCTGCTGTCTCCGGGTAAATCCATATTTATCTTCGCCCCGCCTGTGATTCTCGCGCTGGCAGGCCTGGGCGGCCTCTGGCGCCGCGACCGGAGTCTGGCAGCGCTCGCCGTTTTGTTTCCGTTGGCCGGATTATTTTTCTATGCGAAATATTCGCAGTGGGAGGGCGGATATTGCGTAGGACCGAGATATCTGGTTCCCGCGCTGGTGCTGCTTGGTCTGGGGTTAGGACCGGTGCTGGCCGATGCGCAGGCAGGATCTCGAGCAAGCATCAAGGCGATCGCCGCGATCCTGCTGGTTCTGGGCGCCTTCGTGCAAGTTATTTCGCTGGCAACCAGCTTCATGGAGGATCAAGCCCCGCTGGGCCGCTATTATGACGCCCACTGGAACTATCGGCTGAGCTACTCACTCAGCGGGCCGATTCATCTCTTCGATAAGTACCTGCAAAGCGCGCAGCCAGCGCGGCTGGGACTGGGATGGGACCGGTGGTTCGTGTTTCTTGCTAAGGGTGGCATCTCACGCGCTACACTGGCAGTGTTGGGCGCAGCGATGCTGGCAGGTTTGGCGATCAGTCTGCTCGGTCTGACGAAAGCCGTGGCTTCAGAAGACTGAGGGCGCACAGGGCTCGACAGATGAGCCCGAAAATGCGTGCCGGACGGCCCCTGCGTACTTTTGGGGATTGTTTGGCGGGCCATCTCGTGCTAGAAACGCCTATACAGGGGTGACGGAAACGGCCTCCATGACGACTCGACCCAAGGGATTGAAGAAATCGACGCGCAACGCCGAAATCATCATTCCCGACAAGCTCTATTTCCGAATTGGCGAAGTGGCAAGTTTGTGCCGGCTACCAGCCTATGTGCTGCGTTTTTGGGAAACGGAATTTCCGCAACTCAAGCCTGTGAAAAGCAGCACCGGGCAGCGGATGTATCGCAAGCGCGATGTGGAGTCCGTCGTGCGAATCAAGAAGCTTTTGTACGAAGACGGATTCACGATTGCCGGTGCGCGTGCCCAATTGCGCGAAGAAACGAAGTCGGATCGAACGCAGTCTGCGCTGCCATTCCCGGCGAACCCGTCAACCAATGTTGCACACTTACGGCACGAATTGCAGCAGATCCTGCACATCCTTTCGGCCCGCCACTAATCACTCTTCCCTCTGCGACTGGCCTACCAATACCTGAACATTCCCGTAGCCCTTGCCAAAAAGGAAACGCGAGCCGATTCGACTCGCGTTTTACTACACAACCCGGCTCTTCTTATGCAGTCCTCTTTGCCCGTTCGCCATCGGCGCCCGCCTCGACCAGAGGCTCATTCACGAGGTGCTCGCTGACGAACCATGCCTGCAGTTCATTGGTGCGCAGCACATCGCTGACTACAACATCGTTGGTGCCAGCGTCGCCCAACTTGTCGGCGCGCTCGGCGAGTTCCCGGCACTGCTCGATGATTGTCTGATGCCCATCCAGAAGCCGTGAAAGCTGCACCGGAACTTCTTCGCGCCCTTTAGGCGGCCGCGGGATATGGGTCGTCTCCGCTACGTCCGCCGCCATCGCGATACTGATTCCACCGAGAAGCTGGATGCGTTCCGCGATCGTATCGACGAGTTCGCTCTGCTCTTCGTAGTGCTTATCGAAAAGAAGATGCAATTGGTAAAACGTGGGGCCGGAGACCTGCCAGTGCGATTTCTTATACAGATCGCGCAGAGTCATGGTGTCGGCCAGCAATTGGTTCAGTTGCTCGGTCATTTCCAGCCGGACCGGCTCCGTCAATTGCAGTGGTTGCATGCTGGTTACGGTGCCAAATGCCTGTATTTCAGGGCCGCTTTGATGGAAGCGCGGTTGTGCGGACACTTTGCCCGGACCGTTGGAGATTAGTTTTTTGGCCATAAGGTTCTCCTGAACTGCGAAATTGGTACTGCAAAATTCGGACTTCGAAAACACGACTCCCACTTTGGGAGGCAAACGAGAGAGGGCAGGCTCAGTCAAAGAGGAAATACGAGGAGACACTCCCGTTCAAACTGAATCTGCCAATACGGGTCTTTGGATGCGATCGAAGGCAAAGGGGTTCCGCGGCTTGAAAAAAAGAAAGCCGTCACCGGGAAATGGAGGACGCAGGGCGGTTGCGGCCGAACCGCCCGCGCTCAAACATTGAACATCAATCGGCGGCGCTGCGCCGGATGCTGAACATCTCGGTCAGGTAGTCGACGCGCGGAGTGGACTTGACGCCGGCACTCGCCATTTTTGCCTTGAGCTCGTCCGATGCGATGAAGGCACGCGCCTTTTCCGCGTTTTCCCACTCGAACATCAGCGTAAGTTCGTTGGGATTCTGAACGCCGCGGAAGATTCGGCAGTTACGCTCCCCATGCTTGGTCCGCCAATCGAGAGCGGAATCAAACGCGGCTTTCCAGGCCGGGTAGTCGGCGACTTCGTGCTGGACGAGAAGATAGATCATGTGGGCAGAAACTCCTTTCGCAACACAAAACGTTGCTCCAAAGTGCGAAGAAATGCAAGGGCTGGGATCACGAGAGGGTGTGGAAGGGCCCAGGCAGTTTTTCAGTGCTCAACGCGACGAAGGCACAGCGCCGCGGCCAGGACCGGCGTTCAGAACATGACACAGGCCTCGTTCGTCCGTTCCAGTACTCGTTCCAGCAGCGTCAGTTGGCCCTGTAATTTCGTTTTCAGCGCACCATCCGGCTGCCGGGCGATCTCATCCTTAAGGCTAATCTTTTTAGCGGCAAGGACGGCCGCTGCTTTTTCGAGTTCGTCGGCGTCCAGACGGAGGTCACGAGCCATGACCTTGTTCAAAATTTCGTCGTACGGTCCAGGGTCTTGTTCCAGTAGAACGTTGGCAAGCAGGTTCAGCTCATCTGTTTCCAGGTGGAATTGCATAGCTCTCTCCTTTCGATAGGGAAAGTGCTTTCAGACTCCAGAGAAATTGGATCACGGTACCGGTGAAAATGTCAGTGACGAGAATCCGTTGTCTACGGAATCGTGAATTACTGCGAAAGCCGGTTTTTGTAGGGAATAATGGTCGGGACGGCGAGATTTGAACTCGCGACCCCTTGCACCCCAAGCAAGTGCGCTACCAGGCTGCGCTACGTCCCGATGGAATCCGCTGCCCGGACAATGACAGCGTAGGGTTGACTTTGAAATTGTATACTACGGCAAGTTTCAAGGGTTCAGAGTTTCAACGTTTCAGAGAAGAAGTAGCCCGGCGGTGACACAGCAATTTGACTTTGAACGTTGAAACTCTGAAACCTTGCCCCTATCCCACTTCCTTTTGAGAAGGCTCTGATTCCTGGTCCTCAGCCTGCCCCAAACCAAACTTTTTCAGCTTGTAGCGCAAAGCATCGCGGCTGATGTCAAGCAGTCTGGCAGCGTGCGTCTGATTGTTGCTCGCCTGCTTCATGGCGAGTTCCACCATGGCGCGCTCCACCTCTTCCAGAGACGTACCGCCCTCAGGAATGTAAAGACGCGGGAGGAGACGCCCGTTAGGAAGCGCCTGTCCGTTGTCATGCGCGGTGCTGTGCTCGAAGGCGGTGATTCCGGCAGCGGCCTGGTTAACAGCAAAGGGCAGATATGCCGGGCGGAGCAGCGACTCGTCTTCCAGAATCATGGCGCGCTCAATGGAATTCCTGAGTTCTCGAATGTTTCCGGGCCATGGGCTTTGCAGAAGCAGGCGACGGGTTTCGTCGGTGATCCCACGCACCGACTTACGAAAACGATGGTTGTAGCGCTCGATGAAGAAATCGACCAGCGGAAGGATGTCTTCCTTGTGTTCGCGCAGCGGCGGTATGAAAATGGCGATGATCGCGAGGCGATAATAAAGATCCTGCCGGAACCGGCCCTCGCGCACTTCTTTTTCCAGGTCGCGGTTGGACGCGGCAATCACGCGCACATTGACCTGCATGTCGCGCACTCCGCCGATCCGTCGGATGACCTGGTCCTCAAGAACGCGCAGCAACTTGGCCTGCAGCAGCGGAGAAAGTTCGCCGATTTCATCGAGAAACAGCGAGCCGCCGTCGGCCATTTCAAACAGGCCCTTTTTCATCTGCTTGGCATCGGTGAATGCGCCTTTTTCGTGACCGAACAGCTCGGCTTCCATCAGCGTCTCGGGAATGGCCGAGCAGTTGATGGCCACGAAAGGCCGCTCCTGGCGGCTGCTCTCGTAGTGAATCGCTTTTGCGATCAGGTCTTTGCCGGTGCCGCTCTCGCCCTGAATCAGAATCGTCGTGGCCTCGCTGGCGGCGACTTTGCGGACAAAATTCATCAGCTCAGTCATCTTGGGAGAGTTCGCGACGATCTCGTGATAACCGGCGCGGCGTTTCATCTCGCCGCGCAGCGATTGAACTTCCGAGCGGAGGCGCGTCGCCTCCAGCGCGTTCTTGATGGTGACGTGCAACTCATCGAAGTCGAGCGGCTTGCCGACGAAATCGTAAGCCCCGAGCTTAATCGCAATTTTAACGTCGTCCAGTTGGGGGTCGGCGGTAATCATAATGACGGCGGGCGCGTTTTCGTTTTTCTTGAGCTGCTCCAGGATCTGGATCCCGTTGATGTCAGGGAGGCGCACGTCAAGCAGCACGAGATCCGGTGACTCATGCTGGGCGAGTTTCAGGCCAGGCTCGCCGGCCTCCGCCTCGACGACTTGATATCCCCACTCTTCACACTTCTGGCGCAGGGACCAGCGCACCAGGCGCTCGTCATCCACGACCAGGATTTTTTCGGTTGGCATGCAAACCAGCTCTATTCTAGCGCACTGCCCCGCAATGACGGGGCATCCGGTTTAACGGTTGCAATGGCGTCTAAGACAGGTGGCCCCCGGAATCATCGGGCGGCATGAACAGCCCTCGTGTGATTTGGATCACACTCTCCTGTGATGAAACTTGCTGTTGACGGGCTGCTCCGGCAAGTAAGGTACATCAGGGTCAAGATTAGTAGTTTGCGGAGCAGCCTCACTCCGCCGGCACGGGAAGTAGAATCCCCGTAGGAGTCGAAAAGCATGACAAACGAAGTAGTCACGCCGGGATCGTCCTCGGCGGCCTGGAAAGCGTCGCAAGTTTATGCAATGGCCGTTGTCTGTCTGCTGATCGGCCTGGCGGTGGGATATTTGTTCCGGGGATCTAGGTCTCCGGCAATCGCCCCCGGCAATCCGATGCGAGCCGCCGGGTCAGCGGCCGGCCCTCAGGCAGGAATGGGCGGCCCAGGCGGCATGCCCAACCAGCAGCCAACTCTTGAGCAAATGAAGCAGATGGCCGATAAGCGGGTCGAACCTATCTTGGACAAGCTGAAAGACGATCCAAAAAACGCAGACTTGCTGAATCAAGCGGGCAATATCTACTTGGCAACGCACCAGTTCAAGGAAGCGGCCGATTATTATTCCAAGTCGCTCGAGGCAAAGCCCAAAGACGTCAAGATTCGCGTTAGCCTGGCTTCCTGCCTCTTCTACACGGGCGATGCCGATGGAGCGCTGAAGCAACTGACGCAGGCTGCGGCCGACGATCCGAACGACGCCAATACGCTGTTCAACCTGGGCATGATCCGCCTGCGGGCGAAAAAAGATTCAAAAGGCGCACTCGCGGCCTGGGCACAACTGCTGAAGACAAATCCCGAGCTCGACCCCAATAAGAGAGCACAGGTCGAGAAGTTGATGGCAGACGTCCGGGCACAGAGCGCCGCGAACTAAGAGTGGGACAAGATCTGCGATTGCTATCGCCAAGGAGCACGGAATGTCAGAAACGAACAACACTTCTTCAAGCATGAACTGGACAGGCGTGCAAGCCTACACGCTGGCGGTGGTTTGCCTGCTACTCGGCATGGCGGGTGGCTGGTTGATTCGAGGCTCACAGACGCCGGCGGCACCGACGGCGGAGACGGCAAGCGCCAGCGCGCCCGCTCCCAGCGCCATGGGCGGAGGCATGAACGCGCAGCCGACTCCGGAACAATTGAAGAAGATGGCGGACACGCAAGCTGCGCCGCTCATCGAAAAACTCAAATCGGATCCGAACAATCCCGAGTTGTTGGCTGGCATCGGCAACTTCTACTACGACGCACAGCAATACCCGACCGCGATCGATTATTACGGCCGCGCACTGAAGACCAAACCTGCGGATGCCGCTGTGCGCACGGATATGGCGACCGCCTACTGGTACATGGGCAATGCCGACAGCGCCATCGCCGAATTCAACAAGGCGCTCACCTACGAGCCGAATAAGCCCAACACGCTCTTTAACCTTGGCCTCGTCAAGTGGCAGGGAAAGATGGATATTAACGGCGCAGTTGCGGAATGGGAAAAACTGCTGAAAACAAACCCCAACTATGAGGGCAAAGATAAGGTCGAGCAGATGATCGCGGAGGCCAAGAAGCACGCAGACGTAAAGCCGGGAACCAAGGCGCCGCCACTGCCGCAGTAGGAAGGCAAAGAAACACGGTTGTGTACGGACGCAGCGAGGATCAGCGCACCGGCACCAAGGGAGAGTGAACAGGGGTAACTTCGTCAGAATAGCCACGGCCCTAAAGTTCTGCACGAAGGGCCGATCTATGCTATGTGGCCCGCAACCGACGATTTCGCCCCTTCTGCCCGATACTCTCTTTCATGCTCTTGGGGGGCACGGCCTTGAGCAGCATCGCCTGCTCCGTTTTCGCCCAGTCTGCTCCCACGGCGGCAGGGCTGACCTACCGTTCCAACGTCACGGAAGTACGCATGACGTTTTCCGCTACCGATCAGAACAACCGGGTTATCGCCACGATCGAGCCCCGCGATTTTGCTGTTGTTGATGACGACTTGGTCGTGCGCAATTTTCGGAGCTTTGCCCGCTCCGAATATACGCAACTGGATATTGCAGTTCTCGTGGATGCCAGCGGATCCGTGACTCGCTTTCATCAGGAACTGGAAGGCGTCATTCAGCTGATCGCACAGTCGGATAGTGTGCCGGAAGAAAGTTTCGCCTTGATCTCCTTTCATGGCTTGAAACCCACCGTGGTTTGCGATCGCAACTGCCGGGATCTGAACACAGGTGCGCAGCTTCCGGCCATTGCCACGGGAGGGCAAACTCCTCTGTACGATACCGTCGTATTCGCCTCTCGCATGCTTGCCGCCCGAAGTGATGCGCACACCCGGAAAGTTCTGATTCTGTTCTCCGATGGCGCGGACACCATCAGCATGAGTTCATTCAGCGATGCGATAGACGCAGCATTGGATAACAGCGTTTCCGTTTACAGCATTGATGTCAACAGCCAGCCGGGCTCACGCGGGGCCTCGGTTCTGCGAACTTTGTCCACTGGCACCGGCGGCCGATTTTTTCCCCTCGAAGCCGGCGCTTCCAAAGTGCTGGGTGCTGTTCTCGAGGACTTTCATGCGACCTACACCGTCACCTACCAACTACCGAGCCACGCGGCCGGATTTCATCTGGTTCGCATTCTTCCCACCCATAATCTGAGCCTGCAGTTCCATTGCCGGCGCGGATACTACTACGATTCCGAGGATTGAGTTTATGAAAAGCTCTTCGCTGCTTTTTTCTTCCCGGTGCACGGTTCTTCTTTGCGCGATGCTGGTATGTGCGTTGCCAACTTCTCTCGCGGCCGAGAATAGAAGCCGTCAGGAAGGAACGATCACACGCATGCGAATGACTGACTGTATCAGCACATACCACGCTTTTATGGGCGCGATGTCAGGTGTCGCCCAAGCCCCGGCCGACCAGTGCCCGGAATACGTTCTCGTCGCCGAACATGTGGTTTACGTAATCGTGGGGAGGAGTTCGGATCAGCTGGTTCCGTTGGCGGAGACTACGAAGTTTCATTTCCAGAAGAATGAAGTGATGATCCGTGTCGATGACGCGCGCCGCGAGTCGCGATTCCACGTCAAGGCAATGGTGCTGCGTCCCGAATGGGAGCGCAGCCAGCAGATTGCGGAAGCCGCCGCTATGGCGGCCATGCGCAATCACATCGAAGGCGCGGTCATTGTAGATGCGCACCAATAGCTCAGAATGATCTCCAGAAAGGCCGGGTCCGGCGTGTGACATCTCGCCGGGCTCGGATTCCCGGCTCGCTCAAGAATCGAGCGTTTCCCCTCACCAAAGCGTGTTTTGCCCCGCCTGCCCACCTCCATCAACCAAACAGAATGTGAGAAATCATTCTTTTTCATATACTTAAAGAACCGACTGTGTTTGGTCCGTCGTTTGCGTTTCCCTGACCGGTGAGGTTCGGCATCGTCCCTTGGGTAAGGGACGATTCAGCTGCTCAAGGCGTAAGGCACCAGGAATGGGCATGTCCCAGACAATTTTCAAAGCCGTTATTGTAGGCGCAGGTCCAGCGGGACTGACCACTGCGTACGAACTCTCCAAAAACGGAGCTCCGGCTGTGGTGCTCGAGAGCGATCCACAATATGTCGGTGGCATCTCACGCACCGTTCAATACAAAGGTTTCCACTTCGACATCGGCGGCCACCGCTTCTTTTCGAAATCCCGTGAAGTCGAAGATCTCTGGACCGAAATTGCCGGCACGGAGATGCTCGATCGTCCGCGCTCTTCGCGTATTTACTATCGGGGCAAGTTTTACACCTATCCGCTGAAGCCATTTGAAGCACTCTGGAAACTCGGCCTGTTCGAATCGATCCGCTGCATGCTCTCATTCGCGAAGGCGCGCCTCCGGCCCACTCCCAATCCCAAGACTTTTGAAGATTGGGTTGTAAACCAGTTTGGCGAGCGGCTCTTCCGCATCTTCTTCAAGACCTACACCGAGAAAGTCTGGGGAATGAGCTGCCAGGAAATTTCCGCTGACTGGGCCGCCCAGCGCATTAAAGGCCTGTCGCTCGGCTCTGCCATCAAACACGCATTGCTGCCGCAAAAGAAATCAAAAGACCGCAAGCAGATCGTGAAGACGCTGATCGACACCTTCCGCTATCCGCGCAAAGGGCCGGGCATGATGTGGGAATCCTGCGCATCGAAGATCCGAAACATTGGCGGTGAAGTTCTGCTGGGCCAACGCGTCACCGGTTGCCGTTTCGACTCCGAACGGAATATCTGGATTGTCACGACCTGTAACGCCGACGGCCAAGTCGAGGAGTTCTGCGGCGAGCACCTGGTTTCCTCGATGCCTATCCGCGAATTAGTGGCGCAGATCGAGCCGAGCTTATCGGAAGAAGCCAATCGTGCCGCTCAATCGCTGCGCTATCGCGATTTCCTAACCGTTGGCCTGATCGTTCGCGACAGCGGCCGCTTCACCGACAATTGGGTTTACATCCACGATTCCGCAGTGCAGGTTGGACGCGTGCAAAACTACAAATCATGGTCCCCGGAGATGGTTCCCGATCCCGCCTATTGCTCGTACGGACTCGAATACTTCTGCTTTGAAGGCGATCGTCTCTGGAACACTCCGGACGAGGAACTGCTCGCGCTCGGCAAGAAGGAAATTCAGCGCATCAATCTTGCGAATAGTTCCGACGTAGTCGATGGTTGCGTGATCCGCCAGCGCAAGGCGTATCCCGTTTATGACGACACATACCAGCAGCATGTCGACAAAATCCGTGCCGTTCTGGATAAGAACTTTCCGACACTGCACCTTGTCGGCCGCAATGGCATGCATAAGTACAACAACCAGGACCATGCCATGATGACCGCGATGCTGACCGCCAAGAACATTCTGGCGGGCGATCGCAAGTACGATGTCTGGGCGGTGAACCAGGACGCCGAATATCACGAGGCCGGGGAAGCCGGCGAGCAGGCGACTGAACAAGCGACGCACATTCTAATCCGTAAGGCAGAAAGCATCGCCTGATTGGCGGATCGCAAATCGCGCACCAGAATTCAGACCGATAAAAACCCGGAAACTAGCCAGGCTACTTCGGTCGATCGTCGGATCTTGGCAGAGTCGTCATGATTTGATCCCATTCACTCAGCCGTAATTTCAGTGCGCGCTCTGCCTCCTCGAATACGGCAAGCGCCTGTGAGGGTATAGCCCGGTCGCCGCTTTCGACTACGTGCAGCGCCGAATTGATCTCAGAACTGGCGCTTTCGAGTCCCATGGCATCGGCAGAGCGCGATCCCGTGCCAGCCAGTATTTTCCCGAGTGTTTCCTGAAGCTGCAATGCCTTTGCTTTCTCGGACTGCTCTTCCGATTTTTCACCGACGGAAGTGAGTCGCGCCTGCGCAGCGCGGATCTCCGTGAGAGCTTTCTGGCTGCGGATCGACTCGGCAAACATCTGCCGTCCAAGTTCGTACTGCCGCTCCAACTCAGCGCTGTTCGCGACCGACCGCGGGTCCATGACAACCTTGAGAGGCTGCGCCGATGTCTTGCCGTCAACGGTCAGTCTCACTTCGTACGTCCCCGGAACAACGCGCGGCCCGCTTGAAGAACCATAGTCATCTTCATCGCCAGCTTCTTCGGACTTGTCATTCTTTGCATTCCACGTAAGGTCCCAGACAAAACGGTGCGCTCCGGACGTTGTCCCCAGAGATTGCGGCTTGGGAAACCATCTCTCGGCAACGGCGACAGCCAAACGCTTCGCGTGTCTGTGTTCGTCCGACGAGAAGCGCCGCACAGGATCTCCCTTTGCGTCGAAGATCTCCAGCCTGACGTGCTCCGCGGCACTCTTCAAGTAGTAGTCAAGGACGGCGCCGTCGGGAGGATTCGCAGCCGCCGGTTCTTCTGGTGGCACCGGAGATCCCAGGAACATATCGTTATCGACACGCACCGCGGTCGCAGGCGAGTAAAGCCACGCTCCTCCGGCCCGAATTGCCCGGTTGACCTGTCGCAGAGGTGTGACGTCGTCAAGAATCCAGAACGAACGCCCGAACGTTGCAATCACGAGATCATCGCCATGGATCACCATGTCCTGCACCGAAGTGACAGGGAGATTCGCCTGCAGGGATTGCCAATGATCGCCGTCGTCGAACGAAACATAAACTCCAAGCTCCGTTCCCGCAAAAAGCAGGTTTTTGTCCTGCGGATCCTGGCGGACCGCCCGCACAAATGACCGAGCGGGAATTCCGTCCGTGATGAGCTGCCAGGTCGCGCCATAGTCGCGGGTGCGGTAAAGATATGGGTGCTGGTCATCCAGGCGATGGCGATCGACCGCCGCATAGGCCACTGCTGGATCAAAGCGCGAAGCCTCAATCAAATCAATTCTGCTCCAATCCGTCAGCTCCTTCGGTGTGACATCCTTCCAAGTCTTCGCGCCATCGCGGGTCACATGAATCAGTCCCGTATCGCTCCCGGCCCAGATGAGATCGCCATTCAAACCTGAGGGTGCAATGGAAAAGACCACTCCGTACCCGCGTTCCTTTGAGTTTTCGACGGTGGGCGGCCCTTCCGGCTGCTTTCCTTCCGGCTGCGCGACCGCACCAGTCAGATCGGGGCTGATCGCCTCCCAATGCAGCCCGCCATCCATCGTCTTCATGACGAACTGAGTACCTAGATAAAGGGTCTTCTTGTCGTACGGAGAGAACAGCAGTACAGGCGTCCAGGGATCTCGATATTTGCGCTCGAAGATTTCAGCGCGCCACGTTGGCACCGGCCAGGGAGTAATGTCCTGGCTAAATGAGGTTCGCAGATCAAAGCGTTGCACCGACCCGTACGTACCACTGACATACAGAATGTTCGAATCGCTCGGATCGGGCGCAATGTATCCGCTCTCGCTGCCGCCGGGCGAAAACCAGTCGCGCGCGTCAATCTGTCCGTGATTCGTACGGCTCATGACCGCCATGCCGCCACTGTCCTGCTCCGTGCCATACACCGCATACGGAAACTTGTCATCGGTGATGACGTGATAAAGCTGCGCCGTCGGTTGGTTGTACCAGGAACTCCAGGTGTTGCCGTGATCGAGGCTGATCGTCGTTCCCTGGTCTGTCGCCAGGATCATGCGCGTCGGATCCTTAGGATCAACCCATATCTGGTGATAGTCGTCTCCGCCCGGCGCTCCGCGCACAATCTCAATGGTCTTGCCGCCGTCCTGGGAGCGGTAGAGCGCCACATTTGGCATGTACACCACATCGGGATTATTGGGATCAATCGTGATGCTGCTGAAATACCATGCGCGGCTGGTCAGACGAGGATCCGAATTCACCCGCGACCAGGTACTGCCTCCATCGTCGGAACGGTACAATCCTGCGGCAACGGCTTTTTGCGTGTCGATCAGCGCATACGCTCGCTTGCCATCGGGCGAAATCGCAACCCCGGCGCGGCCCCAATCGCCCTCCGGCAGTCCAGACCCGGACACACGCGACCATGATTGCCCGCCATCCACCGATCGAAACAGGCCGCTCCCCGGGCCGCCCAGAGGAGCGTAAGTACTCCACACCGAGCGGCGCGCCCGCCACATGGTGGCGAAGAGAATATTCGGATTGTCGGTCGCCATCGCCAGGTCTGCCGCGCCGATCTCCGGGCCCTGATCCAATACCTTGGCCCAATGCCCACCGCCGTCGGTAGTCTTATAAACACCGCGCTCTACATTGGCGGCATACGCGTTGCCCAGCACAGCGACAAAAGCAACATTCGCATTTCCGGGGTCCACGACAATGCGGCTGATCTGCCTTGACTCGCGCAGGCCGACATTCGTCCAGGTCTTTCCTGCATCTGTGGACTTATAGATTCCGTCACCGGACGACAAAGTTGACCGGATGTCCGACTCGCCGGTACCTGCGTAAATTGTGTTGGGGTCGGACGGAGCCACCGCAATTGCGCCTATAGAAGCGACGTGTTGCTCGTCAAAGATTGGCTGCCAGACTAAACCGGCATCGCTCGTTTTCCAGATGCCGCCATCGACTGCCCCAAAATAAAACGTCGTCGGATTACCGGGTACTCCCGCGGCAGCAACGGCGCGCCCGGCGCGAAATGGGCCGATCAACCGCCACTGCAGTCCGCTATAGAGTTCCGGAGGAACGGTCTGCGCCGCCGCGGGAAGAAGACTCACTAAACAGGACAGAAGGACGAGATAACGGTGCGAACGGCTGCCAGATTTTTGCAATGAATGATCCCCAGAGGAATTACCGGATAGTGTAGCGGAAACTTCGTTCAAATACTCTTGGAGCTAAACACGCATTTCGCCGGCCATCACAGCAACCGCGCTCGTGGATCGCGAATCATGCGAGGAACTATTTCGAGGTAATCTAGACTTTTCGCTTGGTTGGAACTATCTTCGTTGGTTTTCGATGTTCCGGATGCAAGAAGGTTATTCACTCATGGGAAGGGCATTACAGGGGAACTCGATCGACCCGATTGGTGTGGTGGGCTTCATGATTGGCCGGCTTCCCGGGGTTGTTCTTTTCAGTCTGATTTGTTTATTTTGCTGGCACAGCTTTGCGCGCGGATCGGAAACGTCCGAGAGCAATTCGTCGGCTAGAGCAGTCATGGTCGAAAGCGTCAACGTAAACCAACGTTCGGACGGTCTTGCCATCGAAATCGACGTCAGCGCGCCAGTCGTTCCGACAAGCGGCCGCCTCCCGAATCCCGATCGCCTGGTATTCGATTTTCTGAACTGCGAACTCCAGGGAGGAAATCGGAAAATTCCAGTCAAGGGTGGTCCCGTGCAGGTGCTGCGCCTGTCGCGGTTCCGAATTCGCCCGCCCGTGACACGCCTCGTGATCGAATCAACAGAGCCGCTCGACTTCCAGGTGAAACCCGCGGAGAAGAAAGTCATAATCGAAATTGCTTTTCCGAAGACCACATCGATTCCCGCCGCTTCAGGGTCTCAGCCGGAGCCGGGAGAAAAGGTGGAGTTGGCATCGAGCACCATTGCACGGAAGCAGAGCGGACAACATAACGCACCGCTTCCTGCAAAGTCACGGCCCAGCGCCTACGGCATCGAGGCACGAGCCCGGGACCTCACTGTGGAGGATCTTCAGACCCTGGAAGACAAATCAAATGCCGGCGATCCTGAAGCAGAAACGATGCTCGCCCTTGCCTATCACACCGGGAATCTGCTGAAGAGAAACGACGCGGAAGCACTCCGCTTGCTCCGTAAAGCAGCCGAGCAGGGGTTCATGGCAGCGCAGGAATCCCTGGGTATTTTCCTGGAGACAGGAATCGGCATGGAGCATCCCGCTCCGGCTGAAGCCCTCGAGTGGTACAAGAAGGCGGTGCGGCAAGGGTCGCTCGACGCAGCCACCAACATCGGATTGATGTATGCCGAAGGAAAGGGTGTCCCAAGGGATCCCGCGCTGGCCCTCACCTGGATTCGGAAGGCTGCCGACGGTGGCGATGCCGCTGCACAATACAATCTGGCCTTGATGTACGCAAGAGGCAACGGAGTAGCCAAGGATTACAAGGAATCCTTACGTTGGCTCATGGCGGCCGCAGACCAAAACGTGGTCCCCGCGCTTGTGGATCTTGGGATCTTTTATATGCATCCGCCGGACGCCACGCCTGCCGACGTTGACCGCGCTATCGGTTATTACGAGAAGGCAGCTGATCTCGGCAGTTCCCGTGCCGCTGCGGTACTAGGAAACATTTTTGCACGCGGCCCTCAAGGCAAGCCGGATTACGAGCAATCCGTGAAGTGGTATCGCAAGGCGGCAGAGCAAGGAGAACGCGACGGCCAATGGGGACTTGCAATGCGCTATGCGATGGGCCAAGGGGTTCCCGTCGACCTGCAGGAAGCACGGCGACTTTTTACTGCCGCCGCGGACCAGGGGCAAGCGGAAGCACAATTTGACTTGGCCTTGATATGTGAGGAAGGCAAAGACGCTCCAGCAGATCGCTCGCTAGCGGAACACTATTATGGATTAGCAGCCGAACAGGGCCTTCCCAAAGCCCAATTTCGATTGGGGAAACTGCTTGCGAGCACGGCACAATCTGCGAGCGATCGCATCGCCGCCTACCGATGGCTGACGCTGTCACAAACCGCGATCCCGGAGAGCGCGGCAGCCTTGAGCAATCTGAAAACCTCGATGAGCGAACAGGAGATTGTCGACGCCGACCGGGAAGTGACTAGCTGGCGGACGGCGCATCAAGCAAACCATCAGTAAGCGCAGGTTGCTTGCCCAACGCCACTCCCCGGCGCAGCTGCCCGTAAGATGCGAACCTGCCCAATGCCGCGCGCAAAGCAGACGCCTTGCACTTTCAATTCTTGACCTGCCAAGTTCTAGGTTAGAATTAGGGAGCGCGTCTTCGTCGTGAAACCCAGTCTGGCAGCCAAGTCTGCCTTGAGTTTTTGAGGTGCTTATGAAGCGCGCTCTCCCCCAACGAATCGCTCAGTTTCTTGCCATCGTCATTCTCCCTGCCGTCCTTGGAATATTCGTCATGCGCTATGAGACGGTCGCCGCCGGTCCGGCGTTCAAAGGCGTTCTCACCTGGCACAATGACAACCAGCGTACGGGCAGAAATCTCAGTGAAACCACGCTCACACTCAAGAATGTCAACTCCACCACATTCGGCAAGCTCTTTGTTCTCTCGACGGACGGGCTGGTTGATGCGCAACCTCTTTATGTACCAAATCTGACCGTCGCCGGCGGAACGCATAATGTTTTGTTTGTCGTCAGCGAAAACGACACAGTCTACGGGTTCGATGCGGACAGCGGCGCAATCCTATGGCAGGTCACCGCGCTCGGTGCCGGCGAAACTGCTTCCGATGACCGAGGCTGTGGTCAGGTCACGCCCGAGATTGGCATCACCTCCACGCCCGTGATTGACCCTTCAGCCGGCCCGCATGGAACCATCTATCTGGTCGCCATGAGCAAGGACGCGAGCGGCAACTACTACCAGCGACTGCACGCGCTCGACATTACTACGGGAGCCGAACAATTCGGCGGTCCGGTTACGGTGGCCGCGCAATATCCTGGCACCGGCGACAACAGCCAGGGCGGGAACGTGATCTTCGATCCCAAGCAATATAAAGAGCGCGCTGCGCTGCTGCTCGTGGACCACATCGTGTACACGTCCTGGGCTTCACACTGTGACGATCGTCCCTACACCGGATGGATCATCAGCTACGACGAAACGACACTGGCGCAGAAATCGGTTTTGAATGTGACGCCGAACGGCAGCGAAGGCGCCATCTGGGCCGCGGGCGCCGGACCCGCCGCCGATACAACTGGGAACGTCTACTTCCTTGATGCTAACGGTGTCTTCGACACCACGCTCAACCAGAACGGCTTCCCCATCAACGGAGATTACGGCAACGCCATCATGAAGCTCTCTACGAAGAAGGGAGAGCTCGCCGTCGCGGATTACTTCAACATGTACAACACGGTCTCCGAGTCCGATGCCGATGAAGATCTGGGGTCCGGCGGTGCAATGGTCATCCCGAACATCAAGGACTCGAGCGGCGGCGTGCACCAGCTTGTTGTGGGAGCGGGAAAAGACTCGAACATTTATCTCGCCAATCGCAACAACATGGGCAAGTTCAACCCGAATAACAATAACCAGATTTATCAGGAGTTGAGCGGCTCGCTCGCCGGGTCGGTATATTCAGCGCCCGCGTTTTTCGACAACAGGATTTATTACGGAGCTGTCGGGGACCACATCAAGGCCTTTGCCTTTAACTCCAGCGCGCAGCTCAACGCAACTCCGCAATCACAGACTGGAACATCGTTCGGATACCCCGGCGCGACGCCCAGCATCTCCGGCAGCACAAAGAACAATTCCATCGTATGGGCTGCGGAAAATGTCTCTCCCGCTGTGCTGCATGCTTACAACGCAAACAATCTTGCCGTCGAGTTGTACAACACCAACCAGGCCTCGGGCGGACGCGATCATTTCGGAAACGGGAATAAGTTCATTACGCCGACGATCGCCAACGGCAAAGTCTACGTTGGAACGCAGACTGGCGTGGGAGTTTTTGGTTTGCTGCAGTAGGCTTTGAGCGATGTTTCGAAAATCGTTTTAACCGGTCAAACAAATCCGGAGCGCAGCCTCCCCGCCACACTCCGGAGTCCGTTACAACGTCGCGTTTTAGCAACTCAAATTCGTGCTTGACCAAACTATGGCACCTGGAAGACGGCGTTGCTGGTGAGCGTACCGTTGGGCGTTACTACCTTAACTACGCCGGTGGTCGCACCCACGGGTACATTGGTCGTGATCTCGGAACTGGATGCCACCTTGAACGTTGCCTCTGTGCCGTTGAAGGTGACGCTGGTCGCGCCCGTCAGATCCGTCCCCAGAATCTTGACGGCTTTTTTCGCCTTGCCGGATGTCGGCAGTGTTTCCACAAACGGGCCGAGACCCATGTCGAGACTGAAGATCGTGCCTATGCCACCACCCAAGCTTTCCTGCATTGTCCCGTAGAAAGTGCCGTTGGTGTCCTGCATCACCGTGCCGCCGCCGTTGGGACCAGATCCGTCAGTGCCGTCGAAGTTGTGGAGCGTGGTCAGCGTTCCGCTGGGGGTGATTTGGAAGATTGTGCCTTGTTGGTTGGCTCCGCCGTCCCACGCTATCCCGTAGAAATTCCCATCGGTAGCTAGAAAGATGTTCGAGGGTTGTGAGCCGTCCGCGCAATTAAGCAGGCTACAGAAGTTGTAAAGCGTAGTCAGCGCGCCGCCCGGGGTAACGGTGAAAAAGGTGCCGCCGGGGCCGTAAGTGCCGCTACCGCCGGCGCCCGTCGTGCCGTAGAAATTCCCGTCCGGGCCCAGGATCAGCGCCGAACTGGGTGGGGTGTAACCCGGGAAGTTGTAAATCGTCGTCAGGGTTCCGGTTTCGGTGATTTTGAAGATCGTGCCATAACCGCCGTTGACGCCGTCGTTCCCGCCGGCATATGTTGTCCCGTACAGGTTCCCGTCGCTGCCTTGAACCAGCGCAAATTGGGGATTCTGGCCATCCAGGCAGACGCCGCTTTGGTAGTCAGAGCAAAAAGAATAGAGGGTGGTCAGCTTGCCCGCTGCGGTCATCTTGAAGACCGATCCGCAGGTGGTATCACCCCCACAGTTCACGTTGACGCCGCCCAATTTGTTCACCCCATAGAAATCCCCGTTGGAGGCTAGAACCAGCGGCGCTACGGAGATGTCGTTGCCGCTACTGTTGTACAGAATTTTCAGCTTGCCAGTTGGGGTCAACCTGATGTTCGCACCAACAAGATCTACCCCGTAGAAATCCCCATTGGCGCCCAGAATCAAACTCGCTGAAGGTGCCTGGGTACCCGCGCAAGTTCCGAAGTAAAAAGCGCAGAGTGCCTTCAAGTTGCCGCTTGTGCTGATTTTGAAGAATGTGCCCGCGTCGTCATCTCCACCGTTGTCCCCGCCTGCCTCCGTTACCCCGTACAAATTTCCATCGGTGCCCTGAACCAGCCCCTGGGGATAGGCGCCCTCATTGTTGTTCGGGCCTTGGAAGGTGTACAGCACATTGAAAGTTTGAGCCTGCGCCGGAACGACAACTCCGGCGAACAAGGTGGCCGTAACGACCATGGTTAGCAACATTGCAGCCATGCCCGAGCGTTTAGCTTTGCGATCATTCGACTTCATTGGGAAATAGAGCGAGTTCATAGATTGTCACCTGGGTAGTCTTGGGGATCTCTACGGATGCTCCGCGGCTCGTGGACCCCGCTTGCCATCCATTCGAGAGGCGGCTGCAAATGCATTATCGACTTTGTCCGAATTGGGGCAGCCGGTCAATGGTTTGGAGATAGCGCCTTCCTGACGTGTAGATGACGAGATTATCCATTTGGTATCATAGGTTTGCGGGAACTCTATGCCTAGCCAAGTGCCCAAAGAGTGCCTGCTGCACGACCTCCGCTCCGGTCTGTTAAACTATTACGACTCCCCCACGCAATCAGTTTCCTATGGGATCTCCACGGATTTCACCGGGGTGTGTTCGCTTTGGAGTTTTCGAGGCCGACCTGCGCGCGGGTGAGCTTCGCAGAAATGGGGTCAAAGTCCGGATTCAGGATCTTCCCTTTCGCGCCCTCACTGTCCTTCTTAGCCATCCCCGCGAGGTGGTCAGTCGCGATGAACTGAGGCAGGCGCTCTGGCCGGAAGACGTATTCGTGGATTTTGACCAGGGCATCAGCAGCGCAATCCGGCGGCTGCGCGATGCGCTCGGAGATTCCGCCGACAATCCTGTATTCATTGAGACCGTCGAACGCCGCGGCTATCGCTGGATTGCGCCCATTCATCTTCCGGAAGTTGCCGCCGGGAACGTCGAGGAAAAGGAAAGCGTCGTTACTACGCCCGCACCCCTGCCCGCGCCGCCGAGCGTGTCTCCCTGGAGGAATCTGGTTTTCGCCCTGCCGGTCATCGCGCTGGTATTCGCGATCTGGATCTTCCGTCCCGCTTATCGCGACGCCAAAGCCGGCTCCAAGTCTCGCCCCGTGGCATCGTCGGGTAGCATGCACCATGCTGCCAATCGCGAGGCTGAAGACTTTTACCTCAAGGGCCGCTTTTACTGGAACCAGCGCACGCCCGAAAGTCTTAACCTAGCCGTCGATTCTTTTACCCAAGCCGTGGTTCACGATCCCAACTACTCGGACGCTTATGTTGGTCTCGCCGACTGCTACAACCTGATGCGCGAGTACACACTGATGCCCTCTAGCGAAGCTTATCCGCGAGCGCTCGCGGCGGCCAAGAAAGCCGTGGAACTCGACGATCATTCCTCGCAAGCTCACGCCTCTCTCGCCTTTGTTTCCTTTTTCGGCATGTGGGACTCGGGAACAGCGGATGAGGAGTTTCGCCGCGCCATCGACCTCGATCCCAATAATGAGAAGGCTCACCACTGGTATGCAACTTATCTCGGCACGGTCGGGCGCTTCGTTGAAGCGCTGAACGAGATTGATCGCGCCGAGGCGCTCGACCCCAACTCAGTCTCGATTCTCGCCGACAAAGGCAGGATTCTGTGGGGGGCAGGACACCGCGATCAATCCATTCGGCTGCTCCGGCAACTCGAGGAAGCGGATCCGAATTCTCTCTCGCCGCACCGCTACTTGAGATGGGCCTACTTCGACACGGGAGAATACGCGGGGTACCTCTCGGAAATGAAAAAGGAAGCAGCGCTGCTCAACGATGGGTCGCTTTCCGCCATCGAGCAGGCTGCGGAAAAAGGCTTTGCGGCACATGGCGAAAAAGGATTGTTAGAAAGCCAGCTTGAGCAGCAGAAAAAGCTCTTCGCCCAGGGAAAGCTTTCTCCCTACCATCTCGCGGAAACCTATTCTGGCCTCGGGAACACCCAAGAGACAATTAATTATCTTCAGCTCTGTTACGACCGCCACGACGACCAGACCGTCGGCATGGCAGTGGACCTGGCTTTCAACAATCTTCACAACGACCCGGCCTTCAAGCAGCTTCTCGCCAAAATCGGCCTGCCTCAGGTCAACTTAGCGCCCAAGACCTCGGATCGCTAAGATCTTCGCACGATTCGACGCATCAGAACGTAAACCTCGATGCGAACTGGAACTGCCGCGGCGTGTTCGAGGTTGCCGTGATCTGGCCGAACTCGTTTCCGTTCGGGCCGGGGCCGGTCGTCCACCCACTGCTGGCAGTGGGCACATTCGGCGCCGAGAACTGCGGACGATTGGCGAAGTTGTAGCAGGAAATATCAAACCGGAGATCCTTCTTTTCTCCCAACTTGATCTTCTTGGAAAGCGTCATATCCAGATTGTTAGATCCCATGGTGCGGAGGCGATCGAGATATGCTGGCGCAGTTCCGGGAATATACAGGTTGGACGGGCCTCCACTTTCGGTTCCGGGCACCGCAAAGCAAGCGGCAGTGAACCATATCGCAGCCGTGCGCGGCGCGCCTTTGCTCGGATCGCAGGTCATATCGGCGCGCTGATTGAGATACATATTGCTTCCGACATATGGCGAGGCGATCGGAATACCGCTGCTCAGGTAGAAAATCCCGTCCACCGTCCAATTGCCAAGGATGGCGTTCGACGCTCCGTCGAGATTCAACGCCCTGCCTTTGCCAACCGGCAGGTCGTACGATGCCTGCCAGGTGAACTGATATTTCACATCCTGCGGGCTGACGGAGTGCTCGTACCCCAGATTCCTTACGTCCTGAGCCGATCCGGCGTGAAAACCGACAAAGCCCAGGGGAGGATTGCCGTCGTCCGTGATCAGCTTGGCCCAGGTGAAAGACGCAAGGGTCGTGAAATGACTGGTCAGGCGCTTCTGCACCTTGGTTTGCAGGGAGCTGTACTCGGAATCGCCAGCGGGATATCCATGCACGATGACACCGTTGGTTTGGTTGGTGATGCTGATGGCGCCATCGTTGAATTGGGGGAAAGGTTCCGCCGCAATAAATCCCGCAGAATTGCCGGCGTTGGGACCATTGCCGAGTAGATTGATCGTGCTCAGAGGGAGCTGGTTCAAATCCACCGACTGGAATGGAAGGAACAAACCCCGGCTGCCCACATAACCGGCGCTGAGAACGATTTGGCGCGGAAATTCGTATTCGAGACCGAAGTTGAAGTTGTACGTGACCGGAGTGCGCTGCGAGTGCAGCATCGTGTTCAGATTCGAGCCCAGGTTGGTTTGCAATCCGCTCGGCTGCAATTGCGACGGCGGAACAAGACCGACTGGAAACGGATTGCTCAGTGAGTAAGGCCCGGTAATACCAGTCACACTTCCCGGCACATTCGCATTGCACTGGTTCGTGCCGTTGAATACCGTATTTTTGTCGGCATTAAGACAAGTGGCATTCCAGTTATTACTCGTAGAATATCCGTCGCTATTCTCCAATGAGCCGCTGACCATCTGGGGACTCGGCCCGTAGTAGAACCCGAAGCCGCCGCGAACGACCAGGTGACTCTCTGGCTGCCATGTAAAACCTAGCCGTGGCGCAAAGTTCGCCAGATTCGTCTTAAACGGAGAACGGTTGCCGCTGGTGGCGAATACTTCGCCGCCGGTGAAACTGCCCCCGGCAAAGTTACCCACCGGCGGCGATGTCCCCACAGCCGTCGGATCGAAATATTCCAGGCGGTTGTGACGCTCTGTCTTTCCGCCGAAGATGTCCCATCGCAGACCAGCCGTAATCGTGAGATTTGGCCGGACGTGGTAAGTGTCCTCTGCGAAGGCTGCGTAATACGGACTGGCATTGGCGGAGAACAGATCCTGCGTAAAGTTCACCGATTCATTGCCGGGGATGCTCCCCATGCCCAGCAGGAACGATGCGAAGTCGTTGCCACCCACCGTCGTGCCTGAAGCGGGCGTAGTTTGCTGGTCTGTTGCCGAAATATCGAAGTAGTACCACCCGGCAGGTGCCGGAGGCTGGCCCACGTTCAAGAACCTCTTCATGTATTCCCCGCCAAAGCTGAGCAGATGCTTGCCCATGACCTTCGTCAGGGTCACGCTGGCGTCATGGTTCTCGCTGGCATAAAGGAAAGTGTTGTAGTTCGCGGTGCCACCGACTCCGCTGGGATTGCCGGTGTTATTCAACAAGTCGCTGAAGAACGCGATGGGAATCGTTTTGTATGTCTGGTCTGCAGCCAGCGACGCGGGAAATCCCAACTGGGTGATGTCGAAGCCGTTCTGGGCCGGGTCGCCGCCTTGATTTTCATAGTGGCGTGTGAAGGAGTAGCGCAGCTGCAAGACCGTAGTGGAATTGATCGTGTAGTCATCTCCAAAGATGAAGTTGCGGGCGTGGGTAACGTTCTGGGCATAGTACGGATCCCAAGCGTTGTTGAAGGCGTTCACTCCCTGGAGAGTCAGATTGGCAAAAGAGAAGCGGGAGAAGAAGCGCTGTTTTTCGCTCTTGTAGTAGTCCATGCGAATGTCAAATCTCTTCGCGGTGAAAGGGTCCAGACCCGGATTGCGAAAGTTGTTCAATTGTCCGACTGAATCGCAAGAGGAGGGATTGGGATAGTTGCACTTTGGCATCATGGATAGAAACTGCACAGCGGTTGGATTGAGCGCCAGTCCCGGGTAGTTGGTCATGATGTTTCCCGGAAACTGCTGCCGTGTTCCGTCAGCGTTATCGGGAGCCAAAGGGTTATAGATCGGATTGTTGTCCGCTGAAAAATCACCGTTCCGTTCCGCGGTCGTCGGAACCGTGAAAAACGCGTTGTTGCTATCAAATAATTTCTGTTGCGTGGCTTCGTAATCACCAAAGAAGAAAAGTTTCTTGTGCAGGATGGGGCCGCCGATGGCGCCGCCCTCCTGATACCGATGGAAGCTGGGCGCCTGGTTGGACGAACCCTGCAACAACTGGTCTTGCTTGTTGAAGTAGTCGTTCGCCGCCATCACATCGGGCCGCAAATACACGAAGGCATCGCCGTGGAACTGGTCACCGCCGGATTTGCTGACCAGGCTGATGACGCCCGCGCCGCCGCTCTGATAAGACGCGGGAGTGTTCTGGGTTTCGACCCGGAACTCATCGATGCCATCCTCGGGAATCTGCATAGCCGGCATGATGGCGGCAATGTTGTTTTCCGCAATGCCAATCGGGCTGCCATCGAGCAAGTAGTAAACCGATCCCTGGATGGCGCCGTTGATGGTATACGAAGACACATCCACGCCGGGGCGCCCAGTCGAGATGTTGGTGATAGGAACCGAATCGCCGGAACTCGCCGACCCGTTAGCCGGAGTCACGCCGGCGCTCAATTGGATCAGATCAAAGATATTGCGGGTGAGCGTCGGAAAGCGCTCGACGTTCGCGGATTCAATCAGTTGGCCCACCGTCGAACTGGCCGTATCCACCAGTGCGCCCGTTTCCGATACCGTCACCGTCTCGGAGACGCTGCCGACTCGCAAAGTAATATTCGCAGTGGTGGTTTGGTCCACACTAACTAACACATTGTCGTGCGCGACGCTTTCAAAGCCCTTCTGGCTGGCCGTGACGACATAGATCCCGGGCGTCAGCGATACGAATCCATACAGTCCTGACTGATTCGTAACCGTGTGCAACGCGACTCCCGTTGCATGGTTGACGGCGGTGACTTTGGCGCCGTTGACGATCGCGCCCGAAGGATCGGAGACCAGGCCGCTGA
>JBELAC010000034.1:0-26781 GCA_049509215.1 Terriglobales bacterium | reverse complement strand
CGAACTGCGCACTCCCCTTACTTCCATCCAGGGATACACCGAGACCCTGCTCGACAGCCCGCTCGCCGACGATCACGTTCGCGAATTTCTCGAAATCATCCGCAAGAATGCCGCCCGCATGTCGCGCTTGACCGAGGATCTCCTCACCCTCGCCCGCGTGGAATCCGGGGAACAGAGGTTCGACGTTCAGAAAGTCAGCCCTGAAGAATTGCTTCAGGACGCTCTCGAGAGCTTTCGCGAAGCAGCCCGCTCCTACGAAGTCGAACTCGTCGTCGAAAATGCCGTTCCCGACGCAAACGTCAACGCCGACCGCGAAGCCATCCACCAGATATTCTCGAACCTCATCGAAAACGCCCTGAAGTACGCGGCGTCAGGAAAAAAGATCATCCTTGGGGCCCGCGCCTCGGCGGAGTCTCCCACCATCGAGTTCTATGTCCGCGATTTCGGTCCCGGCATCTCCTCCGAACATTTGCCTCGATTGTTCGAGCGCTTTTACCGCGTCGACAAGGCGCGCTCCCGGGAGTCCGGAGGCACAGGCTTGGGCCTCGCAATTGCCAAGCACATCATCTTCGCCCATCACGGAACCATCCGCGCCGAAAGTGAACTCAATCACGGCTCTGCCTTTGTGTTCACTCTCCCTCCGTTCGATCCTCCGGCCGCCTGACTCGCTGCTGGCTGGGAAATTCATCGGGTTTTAACCTGCGTCCTGACTGCGAGATATATGATTAATGTGAATTTGTGTCCCGCGCTTTGAGTTTACCCGGAACCTTCCGGAGAAATTTGACATCCAACCGAGGTATACGGTGTCGCTTATGAGCACAGCCAGCGTGAAAACGCCCTCGCCTGAGGCTAGCCCCGACTTGGTGAAGCGTACCGTCGAGGCCTGTGAACTCGCCCGCGAAGCCGCTGCCATCGCCGCCGAAGGCATCGCCACCGGTTCCATGTCGCGCCTCAACGCCATCCGTCAGTGCGAGAAAGATCTGGACGCCATTGACGTCGAAGTCGACTCCGGCGTCACCACGACGATCACGCGCGTTCCCGAATCTGAGACCGGTCAGTTGCTTGCCTGCATGAAGCTCATGATCGGCCTTGAGCGCATCGGCGACCTGCTCTTGAGCTTTGCCACCAGCGCCCAGGCCGCCGGAAATCGCATCGATCCCCAGGACGCCCGCGAACTCACTCAGATGGCGACCGTCCTCGAGAAAATGCTCGCCGATGTCGGCCAGTCCTTTTCACAGCGCGACGTGAAGAAAGCCATCGACGTACTCCGCGCCGACGCCGAAATGGATCGCCTACGCAATCTGATCTTCCTTCGCCATATCGAAAATCCCGAAAACGTCGCCCGTCACTCCAGCCTGCAAGTTATCTTCATGACTCAATCTCTGGAACGTGCCGGCGACCACGCCAAGAACCTCGCCGAAGAAGTCTGCCACTTCGTCAGCGGACGCAGCATCCGCCACCTGCTCATGGCCTATGACAAACCCAAAGAGCAAATGTTCATCGACTGGCTGCGACACAAAGACGCCACCTCCTAGCGACCCCTGCATCGGCCCCGGTGAACCGTCACCGTTGGAACTACCGCTTTCCATGCAGCCCAACCCACGCGTTACTTTCCGCCTAACGCTTGCAGCAACTCCGCCCGAGTCGTCAACACTTCAATGCGAGCGGCGTTCGTGTTCTGAAGACTCGGAATTAGATTTCGTTCGACTTCGTCCAAGCTGCTCTTCTTTGCTTCCAGGCCGTCAAGCAGCGATTTTGCCTTCACTGGAGACTCACGTAACGCTGCCTGCGCTGCCAGCATGTATTCCCGGTACAGTTGAATTTCCTGTGCGCTCGGGGGCAGGCCTTGCTTTGGCACAGGTTTTCCCATGATCGCTTCATACGCCGCGTCCGGGTCCTTTGCGGTACGCAATTCCTGAAGAACCTCTTCTGTGGTAGAAGTTTCGATTCCCCACGCCTCTCGCCAATCGAGACCGTCCTCCGGCAGCGCCTTGACAGCGGCAAATATCTGTTTTTTCTGCGCTTCGTCCAGCTGTCCTTTCCGGCCAGCTTCAGTCAACAACCGCAAGTTAGACATGAGCGCACTCTTCGCCATTAGCGCAAAAATTAAGCCTCCACCCCGCGTGAGATCCCGTGAAAAGCGAATCCCGGCTAGCCACGCATTCGTCGCCGCCACTGAATCGCCCTTCGCCAGTTGACGCATCCCCTCCAGCGTGTTCAGTCGTGCCAGCGCGCGTGCGCGCGGAGCGTACGCGATGGAAGCTTTCCACCCTCGCCCATACTCGAGCCCCCAGTCGCACTCCGGGAGCTTAGTGGCGCGTTGCATCATATGGATCGCGTCGATGTTGGCGTCCAAAATCGGCCCGAGTTTCGTTTCGTCCCAGGCAGCCTCACCGGCCGCAGTTTTCTGGAGCAACTCCTGCGTTGTTTTGTCCGCCCATGCGTCCTGCATCTCGGCGAACGCCATCCAGTAGCGGAGCGCAGCATTCCTGGTCTCTGCGGGATATTTCACCTCTGCTAGCATTCGACCAACGCCCACCGCCATGATCAGAATTGCAGCCGCCAATACCTTGATTCTCATCGTGTTCTCCCTTCTGTGTCATTCTTTGGCTAGAACTCGAAGTGCGCTCCGTTCGCCTCGCATGCTGGGCAATAAGTTTCGCGACTCGTCCGCCAGAAGTGCGTCAAATGCTTTCCCATCGTCGAGAGCCAGCTTCGTCAGAGCGGGGGTACTCCAATGTGTTTGGGGCCTAATTTCAATCGATGTTTGTGCGACGATTCTCTCGAGCGGTTTCGTCTTATGGATCTGCGTATACCAGAACAACATGCTTCCTGCGAGACCCACAGCCGCCGCGGCAGTAAGCCACTTTAACGACGAATTTCCGGTTCGCCGCTGCTCCAGTGGTCGAATCGCGCGCGGCCGAAACTTTCTTAGGTTCTGCACCAACTCCTCGTCATGCTCACGGTCTTGCATATTCCCCCTCAACGTTTCGAAACGGGCTGTAATCGCTCGCGCAATTTTTCCAGTGCATAGCGGTAGCGCGACGCTGCCGTATTAATGGAGACGTCTAACGTGTCGGCAACCTCCTGCAGCGCCAAGCCGCCCCAGACCCGAAGGAACACTGTTTCTCGCTGGTCCTGGGGCAACTCCCGCAGGGCCGCCTGTAAAGCCAGTACATCCTCCGGATGTCCATCGGGGCCAATGAACCAAGTCTCACGATCCGGCATTTCGACCTCGCGCCGAAAATCGCGATGCAGGTTCAATGACGCGTTGCGTACGGCCCGATAGAGATAAGGCACAGGCATCTGGGGCATGAGAGTTCGCCCCTGCAGGAGCTTTAGAAATACCTGCTGCACCACATCCTCCGCCGAAGCAAAGTCGAGTCCGCAGCAGCACCCGTAGGCTGCCAAAGCTGGGCCGTGTTTTTCGTACAGCGACTCAACTTCGGCCGTTTTGAGTGTGCTTATGACCAACCTTCGGGCCCCTTACCTTCTCTTACCACCTGTATGACACTTGGCCAGCTGAATTTTGTCTGACCTTTCTTCGATCGCACGAAAGGTCCCCTATGTCTTGACAGTCTGACTCTCCAAGGCGAGACTCGGATCAGCCGTTTCCTTTAGGGAAGGCAAACACTCCGTCAATGCCCGGATCCCCCCAATCCGATACCCCGCTTTCTCCGAAACCTCCGCATCGCGAAATCCCACCCTCCTCCGAATCCCCTGCCAGCGCGGGCCGCTCGGCACTTGAAGAGCCGGAACTTGAAGCTGCTCTGCAGCTACTTGTCGAGCGCGCGCAATACATCACGGGCGCGACGGGAGCCGCGCTCGCCCTGCCTCAGGGAGACGAAATGGTCTGCCACGCCAGCGCCGGCTCCTGTGCTCCGGCTGTTGGTGCGCGCCTGCAGGTTCGTTCCGGACTCACCGGCGAGAGCATCGCCCGCCGCCAGATTCTCCGCTGTGACAATGCGGAAACCGATCCGCGCGTGAATCTGGAAGCCTGCCAGGCCCTTGGCATCGCGTCCATTGTTGTTTTGCCGCTCCTGCGCCGCTCCGGCGAAGTTCGCGGACTGTTCGAACTCTTCTCCGATCACCCCTACGCGTTCGAGGAGCGGGATCTTGTCGCCCTCGAACGCATGGCGGCGCTCACGGTGACAGCCCTCGATCTGGCCGAGCAGCGCCATGGTTCCCCGAAAGCTCGGCCACAAATTTCTGGACAAGGTGCGGCACAAGCTTCGCCACAAGGTCTGGGGCAAAGTTCTCTACCATCTGCGAAACCTTCCCCGCAGGGTTCGGCACAAGACTCGGCCCCTGATCCCGCACAAGCCTCCGTCCCAGTTCCGCCAACCGCGAAACCACCAGAAAAACCAGCAGATTCGCTCGCTCCCACTCTTGCAAGCCCGAAACAATCAGCTTCTGCCGCCACCCCCGCGCCAGCAATTACCGGATATCCGGTTGTGCCGTCCAAAGCTCTGCCTGCCCAACCACCCGAGCCTGCCGCGGTGGCCGTTCCCATGCCCGAAAGCAACACTCCGCAATCTTCCCCGCTTCCGGAAGCCATGCTTCGCATTCAGAAATGCGTGTCCTGCGGATTCCCCGTTTCCGAAGGCAGAGCGCTCTGTTTGGATTGTGAAAAGAAACAAGCCGATCGGAAATCAGATGAGAAGCGACCACAAGAGGCAAAACAGGCAGAGACAGCTCTGATCAAGCAAGACGCCGCTCCGGCGGCCGACGCATCGCCCGCGCCCGTCTACGAGGACATTCCGGCTTTCCTGGCTAACTCTATGCCCGTTGAAGAATCGTGGCTTTCGAACCACGTCAATCTGCTGGCGATCCTCGTTCTCATCGCCGCCATTCTGGTCGCCGTTGTGGTATTTCGCTAACCCGGTTGTGCTGTTCTCCTTGACAATCCCAGCCCAAAGCTCATACCCTGCGCTTATCCGCTCCACAACAAAGGTGCCCGCGAATGAAAAACGTGTACGAAGTGTTACGCCAGAAAGAGCTCGAACTATCCCGGCTCGAAAAAGAAGTCGAAGCCTTGCGTGTTGCTGCTCCGCTGCTTTCCGACGAAAAGGAGACTTTGAGCGAGGCCCCCAAGCCGACTCTCACCACCACCACCGCTCCGCAGCAACCGATCCGGATACCCGCGCCCGTGGCTAGCCAGGCAAATCAGCCCGCCCGCGCCGCCGGATGGGAAGATGCCGCCAAGCGCTGGCCATAACGAGTTCGCGCAATTCGAAAAGCCCGGACTGATCCCGCGTCTCAGGATCAATCCGGGCTTTTTCACTTCTTCCATCTGACTTCTAACTTCTGAATCGCCTCACCTGACTCACCTTACCCTTGCGTCGTAAACGCCAGCGCCAGCAGCGTCTTCTGTTCCACTTCATGCGCCTTCGCCGATCCCGTCGCCGGACTCGCGCTTCCATTCCGCCGCACCGTCAGCACCGGTCTCTCGCCCGCAATTCGGCGCAGACGCGGTAACATGTAGAAAAGTCCTCCCATGTTCGACGGCTCTTCTTGCACCCAGACAATATCGCGCGCACTGCCGTGCCGCTCAAACTCCGCCATCAACTCTGCTTCTGGAAATGGATACATCTGCTCCAAAAAAACAACCGCCGTGTTCATGTCCTGTCGCCGTTTTCGTTCTGTACGCAGTTCGTGCCCAATTTTTCCCGTGCACAGCAGAATCCGCTTCACGTCATGCGCTTCCGCGTCTGGAATCACCGGCAAGAACCGCTGATGCGTCAGGTCGTCCAGCGGAGAGAGCGCATCCGGATTTCTCAGCATGCTCTTGGGAGTGAACACCACCAGCGGCTTCCGCCAATGCCGCAGCGCCTGCCGCCGCAGCAAATGAAAATACTGTCCTGCATTCGACGGCTGGCAAATCTGAAAATTATCGCGCGCCGCCAGTTGCAGGAATCTCTCGATGCGCGCCGAGGAATGCTCCGGTCCCTGGCCTTCATACCCGTGCGGCAGCAACAACACCAGTCCCGACAGCAGTCCCCACTTGTCCTCGCCCGCGCTCACAAACTGGTCAATCACAGCCTGCGCAACGTTCGCGAAATCGCCAAACTGCGCCTCCCACAGCACCAGCGCCTCCGGATAATCACGGCTGTATCCATACTCAAATCCCATCACACCCGCTTCCGATAGCGGCGAGTTGTAAATCTGGCAAGCCGCCTGCCCTTCCGCAATGTTGCATAGCGGAACATATTCGCTCTCGTTTTCCGTATCGATCAAAACGGAATGCCGTTGATTGAACGTCGCCCTGCGCGCATCCTGACCGCTGAGCCGCACCGGAATCCCCTGCTTCACCAAGCTCGAAAAGGCTAGTGCTTCCGCCATTCCATAATCGAGGGGCTTTTTCCCCGCGCCCATTTCTGCCCGTTGCTCGAGCAGCTTTTTCACTTTCGGGTGGATATGGAATCCCTCGGGATACGTTGTCAGCTTCTCCGTCAACTCCGCTAACAACTCGCGCGCGACGCCCGTCGGCCGTTCATATTCCGCCTTGTATCGTCCGCCGAAATAATTGTCCCAATAGCTCGGCAGTTCCCGCAGCGATGGCTTCTTCCTGACCTGCACGGCCGCTTTCTGTGCCGCTTCAAACTCGCCCTTGATCGTCGCCACCCGCTCGGCAAGATTCTCGAACCCAATTTGCTTCGCATAGATCTCAAACAGGGGTCGATGCTCCTTGATCGCTTTGTACATCAGCGGCTGCGTCACCGTCGGATCGTCCACTTCGCTATGCCCGTGCCGTCGATATCCGATCAGATCCACAACGATGTCGCTCCCGAACTTATATCTGTACTCGGCCGCAATCCGCGCAATCCGCAGCACCGCATCCACATCCTCGCCATTCACATGAAAGATCGGAATCGCCTGCCGCCGCGCTAGTTGTGCCGAGAACCGCGACGAATGCTCTTCCCGCGCATTGGTCGTAAATCCCAGGAGGTTATTCACGATCACATGGATCGTTCCGCCCACCGTGTATCCGCCGAGATCCGCATAATTCAGCGTCTCGGCCGTAATTCCCTGCCCCGCAAACGCCGCGTCTCCATGCACCAGCAACGGAAGATATTTTGCCTTGCCGTTGTCCCCGGCCCGGTCCTGCTTGGCGCGAGTTCGCCCGATGGTCACCGGGTCGACCGCCTCCAGGTGGCTCGGATTCGACGCCAGGTGAATATGAATTCTCTTCCCGCTCCTGGTGACGTACTCGCCGGTCGCGCCAATATGATACTTAACGTCGCCCGATCCCAGCACGCTGCGCGGATCCACGTCCTCAAACTCGGCAAACACCTGGTCCGGAGGGCGCCTCGCCACGTGAATAATCACGTTCAGCCGCCCGCGATGGCTCATCCCCATCACCAGTTCCAGCGCGCCGCGTTCCCCGGCGATATCAAGAATCTCATCGACGGCCGGCAATAAAGATGTGTTGCCTTCCAGCGAAAACCGTTTATTCCCCAGATATCGGGCCTGCAAAGTCTGCTCAAACAGATCCGCGCGCATCAGCAGATCCAGCGCCCGCCCCCGATCCACGGGTCTGGGCTCCGCTTCCATGCGCTCCTGAATCCAGCGCCGCCGTTCCGGATCGGCAATGTGCATGAACTCCACGCCCACGCTGCCGCAATAAATCCGCCGCGCCTCGCGCGCAAATTCGTTATCGTTATCGCTCTCAAACCGCAGATCGGGATGCGGTTGCGGAGGCAGCAGCCCCAGCGGGTTCAGGTCTGCCTCTAAGTAGCCGAATTGCCGGAACAACCCAAACACACGGTCGCGTTCGTATTTTTCGACCAATTCAGCAGAAGAAGTAAGGTTAGGCGTACCAGCCTCCTGAGCCGCGCCACGAGGATTTCGTGTCGTTGATGTAGGCATGATCTGTCTTTATAGAATAACGGATGATCCTCGTTCCGTCCCCGACTCAGAGTCGACGCGTGTCGGCCGTCACTGCAAACTCTCTCCGCGGTAGTTATTCTGAACTCAAAGAGGAAACACTCGATGACCAATATAAAATCCGCTCGTCCCGGCACTCCCGTCCTCCTCGGCATTCCGTTCGACGCGAACTCCTCGTGGCTCCGCGGAGCCGCTGGCGCCCCGCCCATCATTCGCGTCGCCTTCGGATCGGACTCCGCCAACTCATCGACCGAATCCGGCGTCGACCTCAACGAGGAAGGCATGTTCTGCGACGCCGGCGATCTGAAATTTGATTTCCAGGCGCCCTTCGCAGCTATCGAAGCCAAAGTCGGCGAGCTCCTCGACCACAACTTGCGGCCCGTCTGCCTGGGCGGCGATCACTCCATCACCCTGCCCATCGTCAGCGCCTTCGGAGAGCGCATTCCCGGCTTGACCGTCATCCACTTCGACGCTCACCCCGACCTCTACGACGAACTCGAAGGCAATCGCCTGTCGCATGCCTGCCCATTCGCCCGCATCATGGAGAAGGGCGCGGCTAAACGTCTCATCCAGGTCGGCATCCGCACGATGAATGCCCATCAGCGCGAGCAAGCCAAAAAGTTTGGTGTCGAAGTCATCGAGATGCGTCACCTTCCCGCGCTCGACCGCATGAAGGTCGATGGACCGGTCTACATCTCATTCGACATGGACGCGCTCGATCCCGCCTTCGCTCCTGGCATCTCCCATCGCGAACCGGGTGGCATGTCGACTCGCGAAGCCATCGCCCACATCCACGCGATCACCGGAAAAATCGCAGGCGCAGATCTCGTGGAGTTCAACCCCGCGCAGGACAACACCCAAATCACCGCGATGGTCGCTGCCAAACTGCTCAAGGAGATCATGGGGAAGATGATTGCTGGATAGCTTTGGACTGGCGCTCGCAAGTCATCTCGCATACATTGAGCTGTTCCATCAATGACCAGGGTTAGTTTGGTCCCCCCTGGAACTCGGTCTTTTGAAATCAAAGACTTAGGAAGAATTTGCGCCAGGTCTTTGAGAAATAAGAACTTAGATGTAAAGTATTTATAAATCAATCAGTTAGCCTGGCCGAATCCAATATTTATGAGCAATTCGCAGCAAAACGAAAAAGAGCTCGCCGGGCGCGCAGCAGCACAGCTCGTGAAAGATGGAGACATTGTCGGCTTGGGAACGGGCTCAACTGCTTACTTCACCGTCCTCGCGCTCGGCGAGCGTGTGAAAGACGGATTGAAGATGGTCGGAATCCCCACCTCGGTAGCCACCGCCGACCTGGCTCGTACCCTGGGCATTCCCCTCACCACACTCGACGACCATCCGGAAATCGACATCACCATTGATGGCGCCGACGAAATCGATCCTCAACTCAACCTGATCAAAGGCGGAGGGGGAGCGCACCTGCGTGAAAAAGTCATTGCGGCGGCATCGAAGAAGATGATCGTGATCGCCGATTCGGGAAAGGTCGTTCCGGTGCTCGGTAAGTTTCCGCTGCCGGTCGAGATCGTCTCGTTCGCGCGAGCCGTGGTGGAAAAAAAGATTGCGGCCCTCGGCGCAACCATCAAGCTGCGCGCTCGCCCTGATGGCAGTCCTTACGTGACTGATAACGGTAATCCAATTCTGGATTGCAGCTTCGGAAAAATCGCAGACCCGCCGGCCCTGGCGCGCACGCTGAGGGATATTCCAGGCGTGGTGGAGCACGGCTTGTTTATCGGGCTAGCAAAGTTGGCCCTGGTGGGACGCGGAGAACTTGTGGAGGAGATTCGGGCCTAACGCCCACCGCACACTATGCTAGTGAAATCAAGGCCAACGAGCGGGATGTGGTTGGCGGCTGTTTGGCTGATTGGAATGACCCTTCCGCTCTCTGCTAAGCGAGTGCCACCACAGCCCGTGGATCCTGTTATCCATGACGGCGTCAAGTACTCGGCCGAAGGCGACGGCAGGACCGCCTTTGTCGTAGCGAACAAGGCCGCAACTGGAGAGAAACTCTGGAGTGCGGAGATTTTCCATATCCACGTCAAGCCCTTCCTCGAAGAGGATGTGCAGTGGGTCTTCATCAGGAAGCTGAAACTCGAAGGTGACGAGCTATTAGTGGAGGACGAGAAATCTCGCTGCTACATGCTGAACCTAACGACGAAGCATGTCCAGAAGACGGATTGTCGCTAGTTCACTTTACAATCTCCCGCAGCGCCTCCAGCATTCTCTCCACTTCCTCCATCGTGTTGTAATGCACCAGACCAATGCGCAGAAATCCGCCCAGTCGCTCCACATCGAGTTGCTCGGTCACGTTGATGGCGTAGTAATTCCCATCCCAGGTAAAGAAGCCGCGCTCGCCGAGCTTTGTCGCCAGTTCCAGCGGAGTATGGCCCTCAATCCGCACCACAAATGTCGCGCAACGATGATCAAAGCGACGCGGATCGCTGATGCCGTAGAGATTCAGTCCCGGAATTGCAACCAGGCCCTCAATCATCTTCTCCATCATGGCGCGCTCGTGCGAATGGACCGCCTCATGCGCCGCAACAATGGCCTCACGTCGAGTGGGTGTGGGGACGGGGCTTTGCCCCGTCCAGGCGGGGCGAAGCCCTGCCTCCACACGACTCGCCACAACCCGACGGCCCAGGCCTTCCCAATAATCCACGCAGGCCTTGATGCCCGCGATGCACTCGTGGTTCAGCGTTCCCCACTCCCAGCAATTCGGAATGTTGTTCGTACTCGGCCGCACCTTATAAGGACGCAGCCGCTTCAAATGCTCGCGCTTTCCGTAGAGCACGCCCATGTGCGGGCCGAAGAATTTGTAAGTTGAGCAGACGAGGAAATCGCAATCCAAGGCGCGCACGTCAATCAATCCGTGCGGAGCATAGTGCACCGCGTCGATATAGCTCAGCGCTCCCACCTGCCTTGCGAGCCGTGCAACCTCGGCAACATTATTGATCGTCCCCACGGCATTCGACGCATATCCAACCGCGACCAGACGCGTATGCGGCGTAATCTGCCGCGCCAGGTCATGCATATCGAGCGTGCAATCGGCCGGGTTAAACTTTGCCGTCTTGATGGTCACGCCTTTTTCTTCCAATGCCTTCCACGGAGAAAAATTTGCATCATGATCGAGCAGCGTAAGCACGATCTCATCGCCGGGGCCAAGGTCGCGACTAATCGCACGGCTCATCGCATAGGTGAGCGAAGTCATGTTCGCGCCGAAGACAATTTCATCCGCATCGCAGTTGAGAAAGTCCGCCATCGCCGCCCGCGCACCTGCGATCATGCGATCCGTATTGTGGCTGGTGTGGTAAGCCCCGCCGGTGTTGGCATTGTCGTGCGCCAGATAGCCCGAGATAGCGTCAATTACGCGCTGCGGAACCTGCGTCCCGCCGGGCCCGTCGAAGAAAACGGCAGGCTGGCCGTCAACGGTCTGCGCAAGCGAAGGAAATTGTGAGCGAACCCATGTGAGATCAAAAACAGTAGAAGAAGTCTGTTCAGCGGTTGGCATAGAAACCTTTATTGTAAATCGTGCCGCGCGTCGGATTATGCAGGTGCATCGTGTGGAGCGGACACTCCTGTCCGCGCGAATGCCTCAGCCTGAAATGTTGTTGTCAAGAAAACAGGCGTGCGGTTGCAGTATGACCGCGAGAATGTGCGCTCTCCGCCCTTTCCGGTATCAGGCGGCGCGTTCCGGCGGATTCGTCTTCTTGCTCTTCCCCGCGTTCGCGGCGTCGATCCGAATCCGGCTGACGCGGGCCGTTTCCTGCACCAGATCGTTCTGCGCGCGCGATGCATCGCCCGCCATCACGGATCCGGCTGCCAGCGCGAACCGTAACGCATCCGCTTGGTCGTCGAAATACAGAATCACTTGTCCTGACATAAGACTTCTCCCTGGGGTGCAAACTATCGGGTCCAACTTTCCCTGCGCCCGCATGGGCACAACTCGACCCATCGATTTCGACGCAGGGCGCGCGCATAGGCGCAGACGAATGTGGCGCGGGCGGAACTTTCTGCGATTGTGGACTTATGCATTCACCAGCGATAGTGCATTCGCTGGTTCCCTGCCCACCCGATTTCAGGAACTCGCAACGCGAATGAAATTCGCCAGCATCCCGTAGGCGGTGGCGTAGAGCCCGGGATCCGTTTCTGTAATCGTAAGCCCCGGAAATATGTCGGTCTCAAACCGAATGATCGACGATGTCCCGCTCACCAGCGCAAACGGATCATCCAGCGGCACCTGCTCCGGCCGCACGCTGGCGCGCACCGCCGAGCCTTCGCGCGCAGATCCGTCACGGCAGGCACGGCACACGAGCTTGTAGGGAGTTCCATCCCTCCGCGCCGCCCGCACCTGTTGTCCCGTCAATGAGCGAATGCCCTCACGCTCAACTTCCTTCGGACGCATCGCCACATCCATCACCACATTTACCAGAGCGCAAACCTTCACCGCAGCATCCCAGCCATCGATGTCATAAGACGCATCGGTTTCGGCGATGCCGAGCGCCTGCGCTTTCCGCAGCGCTTCATCGAAGCTCAGCCCCTGTTCCATTCCCGTCAAAATCACGTTGGTCGTCGAATTGAGAATCCCGCGGAAGCCCTTCACCTCGATCGCCGGCAAGGAATCGCGGAACATCGAGAAGATCGGCACGCCATCCATCACGGTAGATTCGAAAAGAAATTTCTTCCCTTTCAAAGCAGCGAGGTCGCGCAGTTCGCGATAGGCATGAACGATAGGCCCCTTGTTCGCGGTGATGGGGTGGGCGCCGAATTCCAGTGCCGCGCGGATGTGATCGATGGCTGGCTGGCCCGTTTCGACGTTCAGAGAGGTAGCTTCGAAGAGGACATCAGCTTGGGCACGTTGCAGCCAAGATTGGATGCCTCCCAGATTTTGTGCCCCTGCCAGCTTTTCGCGGACAGGAGTGTCCGCGCCACACAATTCGGATGTTTGGAAGCCCCCGGCATTTGCCAGCCAGCCGAGGCGGCGGGAGGCAATTCCCGTGATACGCCATGAAATGCCGTAGCGGTCGAGGAGTCCGCCGCCCTTGAGCCTTAGCAACTCAATGAGCGTGCGATTCACGTTGCCGAATCCAAGCAGGCAGAGGTTGAAAGTTTTCACGGCGAGGCGAGTATAGCAAGCACGCCGGAGGTAAAGTATCGGAAGGGATGTCCCTCCGGTGGGCGCCGTTCGCCCGTGAGCCAGCGTGATCCTAGTATGCGAACCCGTCCGGCTGGCTCACCGCGCCCACGCGCACATAATGGTCAATAAACTCCCGCCCAGCCGCCAGGGCCTTCCGGTTCACTTCCATCAATTCGACTTTCTTAATCTTGGTTCCGAGCACGCCTTCAGCGGTCGCATTCAGCAGGCACTCAGTTTCTTCGAGCAACGCGCCCAGCATCACGATGTTTGTCGCCTTGGTCGACCCTAGCTTGTCGGCCATCTCCGAGGCAGGAATGCAGATCACCCGCGCTTGTGGCAGCGGGAAATCCTGCGGCAAGCGATCCGCGTTATATAGAATCAGGCCTCCCGCCGCGACCTGCGGTGCGAACTTGCGCAGCGAAACTTCGTTCATCGCGACCAGCACATCCGGATGCGAGACCAGCGGCGACCCGATTCTCTTTTTCGAGAGGCACACATGGCAGTGCGCGCTGCCCGAGCGCATCTCCGGCCCGTACGATGGCAGCCAACTCACTTCCAGTCCTTCGCGCATTCCCATCTCGGTCAGCAACTGGCCCAGCAATAGCACTCCCTGCCCGCCAAAACCCGCAATCTTGATTTCAAACTCTTTGAAGTGATGCTGGTGCTTGGGCAACTCAACGCTCAGGCCGGCATCCTTCGCCGTGATCTCAAGAACGTCCGCCGCCGGACGCTGAGGCACGATCGCATTCGACACCGGTTCGTGCACTTTATCCTTGAAGACGTTGAGCGGGAAAGTCGGAATCATGCTCTCCGCCACCCACTTGCGCGCCTGCACCGGATCTTTCGCCCAGATCGTCGGGCACGGAGAAAGGATCTCGACAAATGAGAAGCCGATGCCATCGCGCTGAATTTCGAGCGCGCGCCGCACCGCTTTCCTCGCCTTCATGATGTTCTTGTTGTCGGAGAGCGCAACGCGCTCCACATACACCGGCGCTTCCAGTCCCGCGATCAACTCGGCCATGTGCAGCGGAAAGCCTTCATTACTCGGCCGCCGTCCAAAGGGAGACGTCGTGCTCTTCTGCCCCACCAGCGTCGTCGGCGCCATCTGCCCGCCCGTCATCCCGTAGATGGCGTTGTTAACGAAGAAGACCGTGATCTTCTCGCCCCGATTCGCGGCATGAATAATTTCCGCCGTCCCGATCGCGGCCAAGTCGCCGTCACCCTGATACGAAATAACAATCTTGTCCGGGCAAGTGCGCTTGATTCCCGTCGCTCCAGCCGGAGCGCGGCCATGCGCCAGTTGCACGTTGCCGACGTCGAAATAGTAGTAAGCGAACACCGAGCAGCCCACCGGGCTCACGAAAATGGTTTTGTCCTGCAAGCCCAGCTCTTCGAGAGCGTCGGCGATCAGCTTGTGCGCAATGCCATGCCCGCAACCGGGGCAGTAATGCGTCTGTTGCTGCGAGTCGCCCTTCCGGTCGTAATTGCCGTAAAACAGCGGCGACTTCGAATGACTGACTTCATACCCTGCAGCCAGAATTTCGGAAGCCTGCGCCTCCAACTTCGCGTCCCTTGACATGTTCGCTCCCACCTCGTCTCTGTCGGACCACCGCTCGTGTGGGGCGGACACTCTTGTCCGCCCGGCCGAGCAAAGCTCGGCGCCTTACACCAGCGCCATCACCCTCTGCATCACCTGCGAATGCACTTCCTCCACCGACGGAACATTGCCGCCAGTGCGCCCGTAGAAATCCACCGGAATTTTCCCGTCGATCGTCAGGCGCACATCTTCGACCATCTGTCCGTTGCTGAGTTCCACAACCAGAATCTTGCTGACATTCTTTGCTGCTTCGAGCAGGCCTTGCTTGGGGAACGGCCATAGCGTAATGGGCCGGAACAGTCCAGCCTTCAGGCCTTCCCGGCGCGCCATCTCCACGGCCGAGCGCAGCACGCGCGCCGTGATGCCGTAGCCAACCAGCAGAACCTCTGCATCGTCGGTCTGGAAGTTTTCATGCATGCATTCGACCTGCGACGCACGAATATATTTCGCTTCCAGCTTCCGGATATGGGCTTCCAGATCGTCAGGTTCGAGGAAAATCGAGCTTATGACGTTCTTCCGCGTCTCGTGCGTGCCCTGTACGGCCCAAGGTTTCTCGGGGATTTCAACTTCCCGATATTCCAGCTCAAGCGGCTCCATCATCTGGCCGATGAAACCATCAGCCAGGATGATCGCCGGATTCCGGTACCGGTCCGCTAGCTCAAAAGCACGCACCGTGAGGTCGGCCATCTCCTGGACGGAAGCGGGAGCGAGCACGAGGTTGCGATAGCAGCCGTGTCCGCCCCCTTTGACCATGGCAAAATAGTCGCTCTGCTCGGGAGCGATGTTGCCCAGTCCCGGTCCGCCGCGAACGATATCGACGATCACGCACGGCAGTTCCGAGCCTGCGCAATAAGAAATGCCTTCCTGCATCAAGCTGAGGCCGGGGCCGGAGGATGCGGTCATGACGCGGGCCCCGGCCGCAGCTGCGCCGTACACCATGTTGATGGCGGCGACTTCGCTCTCCGCCTGCAAGAACGTCCCGCCGACCTGCGGTATATAGAGCGCGGCCGCTTCGGCAATCTCGCTGGCTGGAGTAATCGGATATCCGTAGTATGAGCGGCAACCCGCTAGAATTGCGCCCTTCACGATCGCAACGTTTCCCTTACAGAGCTGCCGCATGGGATCCTCCAACAACGCCAGCCTGCAGGCCGGCGTCTTTCTGCACTAGCGGCTTCGATGGCGGCGCCAGCCGGTACACCGTGACCGCGCCCGGCTCCGGACAGCAGTAGAAGCAAATGCCGCATCCGGTGCAGCCCTCGCCGGTGTAATGGGCCGGGTGGACGCCATAGGCATTGAGTTCCGGCAGAAGTTCGAGGCACTCCGGCGGACAGGACTCCACACAGAGTCCGCAGCCTTTGCACTCCCCGCTGTCGATCAGGATGTTGCCACGCGATGGTGCGTGTTTATTGACCTCAGTCATACTCACCTCGTTGCCATTGCCGGCTCGGGACGCTGCAGCCACTTTGTTTTTTCGCAATATGCGTACAGTTCTTCACGGAACTTGGGATGCGCGATCTCAATCAACGCCTTTGCGCGCTCGCGGATCGACTTGCCGTGCAGGTAAGCGACGCCGAACTCGGTCACCACATAGCGCACCAGTCCGCGCGACGTGACCACCCCAGCGCCCGGACTCAGCATGGGAGTAATCCGCGAGATCGCGCCGTCTTTTGCCGTCGATGAAATCGCAATGATCGGCTTGCCGCTCTTCGACCGCGAAGCTCCGCGCAGAAAGTCCACTTGCCCGCCGATCCCGCTATAGAAGTGATTGCCGATCGAATCCGAACACACCTGCCCGGTCAGATCGACCTGCAGCGCCGAGTTGATCGCCACCATCCGGTCATTGCGCGCAATCAGCCCCGGATCGTTCACATATGCCGTCGGATGAAATTCAAAGATCGGATTGTTGTCCACAAAATCGAACATGCGTCTGGAGCCCAGAACAAATCCTACAATGATCTTCCGCGGCTTGAAGTTCTTCCGCGCTCCGGTGATCACGCCCGCTTCCACCAGCGGAATCACGCCGTCCGAAACCAGTTCGCTGTGGATGCCGAGATCCTTGCGGTCGATCAGCAGCGGCAGCACTGCATCCGGAATGCCGCCGATTCCAGTCTGCAAAACCGATCCATCTTCAATCAGACTCGCGACGTTGGCGGCGATCGCCATGTGCAGATCGGTCACCGGTGCCTTTTTCATCGCGCAGAGCGGACGCGACGCTTCGACGATGACATCCAGATCGTTGACATGTATGTAGCTGTCACCGTACGTCCGCGGCATCTGGTCGTTCACCTGGCCCACAACAAATCGTGCCTGGTGCGCGGCCGTCAGCGTGGTATCCACGCCCACGCCAAAACTGCAGAAACCGTGCAAATCGGGCGGCGAAACCTGCACCAGCGCCACATCGAGAGGCATGGCCCCACTCGTGAAGAGCTCTTCAATTTCACTCAGATAAATCGGCGTATAGTCGGCTCGCCCATCGTTGATCGCATCTCGAACATTCGCCCCGATGAACACCGCGTTGTGCCGGAAGTGTCCCGCCATCTCCGGCGCCACATACGGTGCCGTGCCCATCGTCATCATGTGGACGATCTCCACATCTTCGACGAAGGGACCGCGCTGCATCAGCGCTTCCACCAGCGTTTCCGGCTCCGCACACCCCGGCTGAATGTAAACCCGCATTCCGGACGATACACATCGCAACGCCTCATCGGGCGTGCGCAATTTTTTCTTGTAATCGATTTGCCAGGACATGGAACCCCTTTTCTTCTTGTCCTTGTTCACCGCGTTGCGGTTCGTGCTGGCGCTTTTTCCTGCGCCCCCAATGCCCGCTCATAACCCACTGTCGCGTAATAGATCGCACGATCGAAAAACTGGTCGAGCAGTTGCAATAGCTCCAGTTCGCCGAAGGCTTCATCCGGACGCTCCGGTGTCGATTCCTTCTGCAGGAACTCCCACAGGTTTTCCTTCGTCAGAATAATCACCCACACCAGTTCGCTGACGGGTACGCCCTGATGGACGCGCTTCGCCCCGATTTCTTCATAGCGCCGTTCAATGTCAAATGAACTCTTGCCGAGCAGCCACTCGCCCAGATGGCCGTAGATTCCACCCACCTTCTCCTTCAGATCCCCCGGCGGAACGTTCCGGTAGGAACGCGTCAAGTCGGAGTTCTGCACCTTCGTGACCAGCGTGGAAGCAAGCCTCTCCGAGTGGTTCTCAATCAGACGGACAAGTCGATAAGCGAGCATCATGACCGCGTTCCTCAATCTCAGTTTCGACCCTGCAAGAAGGTACCGGTGTGACAAGTAGCACTCGCGACTGTGATGACCATCACAGAGTTAACTCATTGATATACCGATGCTTACCGCATTCTGGCGGCCTTGCCGACCAACCGGCCGGATGGCCTGCGCCCACGTTCCACCTCATCCCGACCGTATTACTCATGATTCATTTTTCACGCCGCCCATTCCCGCAGATGACTATTTGCAGGTATGATCGTCTAACAACATCCGGGTCGAATCGGCCACGTCTAAGGTTCATGCTAGGGGCATCGAAAAATCGCAGCGTGTTTGTGAGGTCTGTCTGCATACTCGCCATCGCGCTGGTCTGCGCCATCGGCGTTGTCCAGGCCGTTCACTCCCATCCGGATGATTCGGCCGCTTCTCATCACTCCTGTTCAATCTGCTCCATCGCGCACGCAGGCCTGAACATCGAAACGGTTTCGGCCGCCCCGGTCCTGATCTCCGCCGCGCTCGCCACGGCCGCTCCAGAACAGCCCAGCGTTTTTCGCGCCGCCGTTGTCCACTTCATTCGTCCTCCGCCGTCGTTCTGATTCCAGCTCCTCTTCAAGCATTCAACTGGATAGCGATCTCCGATCATCCATCGGATTCGCTCAGAACCTATTTTTCGGAGGATTCATGCACTTGTTCTACAGAAGCTCTCTGGCCGCGCTCATTCTGGCCTTTTCCGTCCTATTGTGTCAGGGCGAAGCTACCCCCAATGCTGCATCAGGCGGAAGTTCTGGATCCATCTCCGGATCCGTGCTCGATCCTTCGGGTGCCGTCGTCCCCGGAGCAAACGTCGAAATCCACAATCCCATCAGCGGCTATGACCGCAAGACCGTGACCGACGCGCAAGGCAGCTTCACCTTCCCGAACGTGCCCTTTAACCCTTATCACCTGTCTGTGACTGCCGCAGGATTCGCCAGCACCGCGCAGGATGTCGAGGTCCGATCGGTCGTGCCCGTGAGCGTCAAAATCAATCTTGAAGTGTCGACCTCTTCGACCACGGTCTCGGTCGAAGCCGCCGGCGATCTCGTCGAAAACGATTCGACTTTCCATCAGGACGTTGACAGGGATTTGTTCGAAAAGATTCCAATGGGAAACTCGTCGTCAGAATTGAGTTCCATGGTTGGCGCCGCCACTCCCGGGATTGCTTCCGATTCCAATGGACAGCTTCATGGACTCGGCGACCATGCGGAGAATCAGGTTTCATTGGATGGTCAGCAAATGACCGATCAAATGAGCAAAGTGTTCTCCAACCAGCTTTCGCTCGATTCCATTCAGTCTCTTGAGGTCATTGCCGGCGCTCCGCCCGCTGAATATGGTGGCAAGACCAGCGTAGTTATTGTGGCCGCGACTCGCTCCGGCCAGGGCATAACCGCGCCCCACGGCAGCATCTCCGCTTCGTACGGTTCATTTGGATCAACCAACCTCACCGCCGACGTCGCCTATGGCGGCAAGAACTGGGGAAACTTCATCTCGCTCAGCGGCTTGAACAGCGGCCGCTTCCTCGATGGACCCGAGTTCGCCGTCATCCACGACAAGGGCAACGAGCAAAGCGTCTTTGACCGTGTCGACCTCCAGCTCAACAACGCCGACTCCCTTCACTTCAACTTCAGCTACAGCCGCAGCTGGTTCCAGACCCCGAATTCACTCGACGCAGAAAACGCTACCGCCTGGAGCGGACTTAATGGCGTCCTGCCATCTGTCGAGAATTATGGAGGCATCGTCCCCGGTACCGCCATTGCCGTCGGCGCCACCGACCAGCGTTCCAAAATCGGCACGTTCAATATCGCGCCGGCGTGGACGCGTCTTCTCAGCAACAGCGCAGTCTTCACGCTAGGCGCGTTTGTGCGACGCGACCAGTACAACTACTACCCCAGCAGCGACCCGTTCGCTGACCTCGGTCCTCCGAGCCTTCAACGCCAGTCCGTCGGCCAGAACCGTACCCTCACCAACGCTGGCATTCGCTCCGATCTTTCATACGTAAAGGGCATTAACAACATCAAAGGCGGGGTCACCTACGAACAGACACTCCTCAATGAAGACGACACGCTCGGCATCGTTGATCCTGCCTACAACGCGCCGTGTATCACCGCGTCCCCGGCAACCCCACTGACGCCGTACGTCCCAGTTCCTGGTCTCATCAATCCTTCGCAATGCGCGGGCGCCAATCTGCCAAACACGCTTGCTGAGTACGGAGCTTTGGGCTATTTGTCGAATGGTCAGCCCTATGACCCCAATCCAAACTTTTATCCCGTTTTCAATCCGACCTTGGCCCCCTACGACCTGACCCGCGGTGGAGGCCTTTACACCTTTAACGGACACACCGACGTCAAAGAATTGGCTCTCTATCTCCGCGACCAGATCACCTACCACAATTGGGCGTTCAACGTCGGAATGCGCGGCGATTTTTACAACGGCCTCACCGTCGCGCGGCAGGCTGAGCCGCGTGTCGGAATTTCCTACAACATCAAAAAGACCAGCACGATTCTTCGTGTCTCCTACGCGCGTACGCTCGAATCGCCGTTCAACGAAAACCTTGTGCTTTCCAGCATCGGATGCTCCAACGCCGTCCTGTCCCCGCTGCTGGCCTGCAGTCCCGTGCTGAACGGATTATCCAATCCCCTAAGTCCCGGCTTCCGCAATGAATTCCATGCGGGCTTCGAGCAGGCTTTCGGAAAGTACGTCGTCTTCTCCGGTGAGTGGATCACCAAGTACACCCATAACGGTTACGATTTCAGCGTGCTCGGCAACACACCGATCACCTTCCCGATCGAATGGCACAATGCCAAAATTCCGGGTTACGCCGGCCGCCTGGCCGTGCCGAACCTTCACGGCTTCTCTGGACAGATGGTTTTCTCCAGCGTGTCCGCGCGTTTCTTCCAGCCCCAGATCGGTGGAGCAGGAGCCACCGTTTCCACCGGCGCCGGGCTGCCCTTCCGCATCGACCACGACGAAAAATTCAACCAGACAACCCACGTTCAATATCAGCCCTGGAAGGTCGGCCCCTGGGTCGGCTTCAACTGGCGCTATGACAGCGGACTTGTAGCCGGCAATGCGCCTTGCTATGGAGACCAGGCTTTTAACAATTGTCCGCAATCAACAACCATCGGCGGGCAGCCGGCCGTCGTGCTGCAAGACGCTTTCGGGCACCCACTCAGCGCTGATCAGGAATATGAAGCCGGATTCACCTGCAACGGCGTACATGCGACTCCGACGAGCCCGTTGCCTTCGACCTGTCTCGCCTCGCAGTTCGGGTCAAGTCTAATCAAAGTTCCGGCCATCAACGCCGAAAACGATGATCACAACCCTCCGCGCATCGCGTCGCGCAACCTGTTCGACGTGTCGCTGGGCGACGACAACCTGTTCAAAGGGGACCATTACAAGTGGAGCCTCACCTTGACCGCCGTCAATGTGACTAACAAGCTGGCGCTCTATAACTTTTTGTCCACGTTCAGCGGCACGCACTATGTCAGCCCGAGAGCGTTGACCGCGCAGTTAGGCTTCCACTTCTAAATCGTGTGGCGGGAGTGCCGGTATGGTGCGGACACTCCTGTCCGCGCAAATCTTTATGGCCTCGTCCCTGTTTTGAAAGGCGCAGCTTCAGCGGCGCCGTGAGCGGCGATGTTCCTGGCGGCTTTTCAGCCGCCGAGGGAATGCGTGCGGCAAGACCCTGGTGACCCCGGAGGGAGTCGAACCCCCAACCCTCAGTTCCGAAGACTGATGCTCTATCCAGTTGAGCTACGGGGCCATCCAGTAAAACTTTACCACCGATTTCCTCCGTGTACCGGAGCCTGCCCTGGTTTTTGCCGAAACCCCCAGAGCGAAGTCGAGGGGGAAGTCGAGGGGTGTCCTCCGTGGTCATCCAACCAGCGCCGCCAGCACTCCAGCTCTCACGAAGCTATGCAACTCCCGCGCCCGTCCCCTAAAATAAAACGTTCGCCGCGCGCACTCATTCATCCATGCCCATTCGTCTTTACAACACGCTCTCCGCCAAAATCGAAGACTTCCATCCCATCGACGCCGGCCGCATCCGCATGTACGCCTGCGGGCCTACCGTCTACGACTACGGCCACATCGGCAATTTCCGAACATTCATTGCCGTCGATCTTCTCTATCGCTTCCTCCGCCAGTCCGGATACGACGTCCGCTATGTCATGAACATCACCGACGTCGACGACAAAATCATCCGCAACTCCGCCCGCGACGGCGTCACCGTCCAGCAGTACACCGCGAAATACACCAAGGCCTTTCTCGAGGATTCCGCCCTTCTCAACATCGACCAGCCCATCCTCGTCCGCGCCACCGAGCATATTCAGGAGATGGCAGAATTCATCGCCGAGCTGGTCGCCAAAGACATCGCCTATCGCACCGATGACGGCTCCTACTATTTCCGCATCGCGAGATTCCCCGAGTACGGCAAACTCTCCAAGAAAGATTTCGCCGGCATGACCGACGGCGCCCGCGTCGACCTCGACGAATACGAAAAAGACAGCGCGCGCGACTTCGCCCTCTGGAAAGCTCCCAAGCCCGGCGAAGCCTCATGGGATACGCCCATCGGTCCCGGCCGTCCCGGCTGGCACATCGAGTGCTCCGTCATGTCGATGGAAGAGCTAGGCCCGAGCTTCGACCTGCACGCCGGGGGCGAAGACCTGATCTTCCCGCATCACGAAAACGAAATCGCGCAATCCGAATCCCTTACCGGACAGCAATTCGCCCGTTACTGGTTCCACGCCCGTTTCCTGTTAGTCGAAGGCCAGAAGATGTCCAAGAGCCTCGGTAACTTCTATACCCTGCGCGATCTCGTCCTCAAAGGACACAAGCCGTCATCGATCCGCTGGCTGTTAACACAGGTCCCCTATCGCAACCAGCTCAATTTCACTTTCGACGGCCTGACCGCCGCCGCCAGTTCCGTAGAGAAGCTGCGCAACTTCCGCTTTCGCCTGACGAGCAGTCAGTTCCAGCCCGGATCAAACCCAGCGATCTCCGCGCTCGCCGTCGAAACCGACGAGCGCGTCACCAGTGCCCTCAGCGACGATCTCAACACCGCCGAATCCCAGGGCGCTATCTTCGAAATGCTGCGCAAATCCAACACTGCCCTCGATGCCGGAGAAGTGAAGCAAGAAGACGCAAAAGCCCTGCTAGCCACGCTCGATCGCTTCGACGCCATCTTCGCCGTCCTCAAAGATGACGATCAACCGAAGATGAAAGCCGTCCTCGACTGGGCCAAAGCCGAAGGCCGCGAAAAAGAAATCAGCCCCGAACTGCAAACCATCGCCGGCTCGGCGCAGCTAGCCGACGAGCAGGTGAATCAAAAGCTGGCCGAGATGGAAGCCGCGCGCAAGTCGCGAAATTTCAAAACCAGCGACGCAATCCGAGCCGAACTGACAGAAGCTGGAATCATCGTAGAAAACACAAAAGACGGGGTGCGCTGGAGAAGAAAGTAAGAAGCCGGGAAGCGGCGAAAGATTTCAGCCCACGGCGCAAGCCGGGGGTAAGGTAACGGGGCGCGATAAAGCCCCGGAGGGGCGAAAGAAAACACAGTGAGCCCATGCGCTTCTTAGAAGATCTTATCCGCGAAGCCGAACAGGCCCACGGCCACCTCTGCGCCGGACAAATCCTCGGCGTCCGCCTAGCCATGCTGGGCCTGGCAAAACTAGGCATCGAAGACCCGCGCGGCAAAGACCGCAAGCGCCTGGTCACCTTCGTAGAAATCGACCGCTGCGCCACCGACGCCATCTCCGTCGTCACCGGATGCCGTCTCGGCAAGCGCGCCCTGAAGTTCCGCGACTGGGGAAAAATGGCCGCCACCTTCGTCGACCTCGGCGCCCGCGTCGACAACGGGAAGGGCACGACTTTAGTCGTGCCGTCTCAAGCTTCGACCAATGCGGCTTTAGCCGCTGAGGGACAACCGTCGCCATCCTTGAACGGTGCTCCAAATTCTGCGGACCACTGGTACCGAGCCGTCCGCATAGCCGCCAAAGAGTCATCAAAGCAGCTAGCCCGCGAACTCCACCCCGAAATCGAAAACAAGAACCAGCAGCAGATGCTCGCCTATCGCGAAATGAACGACGACGACCTGTTCTCAACCCAGTGGGTAAAGGTCGAACTCCTCCCAGAAGAATTCCCCGGCTACAAAGCCGACCGCATAACCTGCGCCGAATGTGGAGAAGGAATCAACTTCCACCGCGAAGTTCTGCGCGACGGGCGTGTGCTGTGCCGAGCCTGCGCTGGCGAGCGCTACTACGAAACGACATAACCGGTCAGGGTCTTAGCAACAAGCGTCGCTAGGGCTCAACTTATTCACACTGGCCAGTAGACCCTCACCAAGGGAATGAGCGCTCGTCCTTCCAGATCGAATGCTTCGTAGTGATCAACGATTAGTAGGGCTAGTTCATCAAGATCGAGCAAAGTTACTGGATTATTTGACCGCTCAGCCTCGTATTTCGCCTCCTTAGTAAACCCACCTGTGCTGACATACAGTCCGCGATCCCCGGGGCGAAGCCCCCCGATGAAGCTTCGCAGATGCTGCGAGGCGATGTTTGTGTTCTGACGGTGTTTGACCTCCACCTTTATCCGGGGCTCCTGAAATCCGAGACCATCCGGGGACGCAAGAACGTCCAGTCCTCGGTCCGGTCCCTTGGGAGATACTCTTGTCTTATAGCCCATCGCGCGCAGAAGGGCCGCAGCTAGTCGCTCCATTTCGCTATCATCCAGCTGCAGCAACTTGTCCTTGATGAGCTCGTGGGCCCGCTCCTGAGTGTCCTTCCGGCTTTCTTCGATCCCCTCTTTCTCTTCTTCAACTCGCTCCGCAGTAGTTCCCTGCGGAGGCGTATCGCTGCGGAGTTTTGCCCAGATATCGTTCCAGACATCTACTGGCAATGAGAATAATGCGAGTGTACTCCCCAGCGTATTCCTCGACGGGACGCTCAACCGATCCCGCAAAACGCGCCCAATCCACTCGACCTTCCGTAAATTGCTGTGATCTTTGATTTCACCAGGCTTGAAAGTGTAGTCCCCTACAATCTTGCCGACCAAGTACTCGCGGCGCGAAGGATCGTAACTCACCACGTGATCAGAGGGCTTCAATACTAAGCGGAACTTCTGAATCATTGCGACCGCGTTGCCAATCTCACCAGGCTTTGCACCGGGATAGGCTTTGGTATAGGCTGCGCGGACGTCGTCTGCTGTTGCAGCAGATGTTAGGTCGCCAACGTCATTCCATCCGATGCTTATGAAACCACGCTCGAAAAACTCATCCGCGAGATATCCGCCCTCACCAGCACGAACCATCCAAGCGTTTGTCATGGAGTAATTGTACCTTGCGCCTCAAACGATTCTAGATTTCGCCAGGTATGATGCTCATCTAAAGTCGCTCTCTCAGAATTCGTTCCACGTTCCGACGGCCGTGAAGAATAGACACAACTTGCAAGGGCCTTGTCTCTGGCCGATAGACGATAAGGTAGGAATAGACCGGGAAGAACTTCACCGGTTCATCCGTCAAATTCTTGCTCCAGTGTCCGGCTCCCGGCGTTCTCGCCAGGAAAACAATTCTGTCGCGGATGACGGATTCCACTCTATCCGCGACGGCAACGCTGCTTTCCTTTTTGAGATACCGCCAGATTTGAACAAGATCAAGCGCGGCCTCGGGCGCGAGGACGTAGCGCACTCTCATTCCGGCTTAGCTTTCAATTCCGTGAGGTAAGCGTCGAGCCGGTCTTCGGGAATGCCCTCGCCCCGGTCGAGTTGCTCGATCCCGCGCCGGATTTTCGCGTTGTTCGACTCCCGGTTTTCCAGGAGCCAGCGATCCTGTTCCTCCTGGGTCTCAAGCAAGCGGAGCAAGACTTCCTCGACGCTGCCGGAACCGGTCGCCTGTATCTGCTTCTGAATTCTGGCCTCAAGGGCCCGGTCGCGGATTTCGATGTTCATTCCCGGCTCCTGTCACCCAGTGTTCCGGCTTTTCCGTATCCTAGCTGACGGGATAGGAATGTCAACCGCGCTATGCGGGCTTTCTAGCCTGCTCATACGCGTGCGCCGCCCGCAACACCGTCGCTTCATCAAAATGCCGCCCAAAAATCTGCAGCCCAATCGGCAGCCCTTCGCGTGTCTCGCCGCACGGAACCGAAATCCCCGGAATCCCCGCCAGATTCGCGGTCACCGTGTAAATATCCGCCAGATACATTGCCAGCGGATCATCCACCTTCTCGCCCAGCTTGAACGCCGCCGTCGGCGCAGTCGGCGCCGCAATCACATCCACCTTCTTAAACGCCTCGTCGAAATCACGGGTCAACAGCGTCCGCACCTTCTGCGCCTTCAGATAGTAAGCATCGTAATATCCCGCGCTCAGGACGTAAGTCCCGAGCATGATGCGCCGCTTCACTTCCATTCCGAATCCGCCGTCGCGCGTCTGCCGATACATCTCGCTCAGCGTCTTTGCGCCGCGCGCGCGAAATCCGTAACGCACCCCGTCATAGCGAGCCAGATTCGCCGAGGCTTCGGCAGTCGCAACAATGTAGTAGGTCGGAATCGCATACTCGGTATGCGGCAACGACACCGGCACAATCTCGCACCCAAGCGATGCCAGCTTTTGGATCGCCGCTTCCACCGCCGCTCGCACTTCTGCATCCAATCCCGAGCCGAAATATTCGTTCGCGACTCCCACTCGAAGCCCGCGCACCGGCTTCTCCAACTCCGCCACATAATCCGGCACCGGCATGTCCGCCGAAGTCGAATCCATCGGATCGCGCCCCGCAATCGTCCGCAGCATGAGCGCCGCATCTTTTACCGAGTTCGCAAACGGCCCAATGTGATCAAGCGACGAAGCAAACGCAATCAGCCCGTAGCGCGAAACGCGCCCGTAAGTCGGCTTCAGC
>JBELAC010000033.1:0-26835 GCA_049509215.1 Terriglobales bacterium | reverse complement strand
GGTTTCTGAGCCATTTGTCAGTTTGTAGAGCAGTCCGCAACCTGCAAACTTCTTGCAAGGGCGTTTGTCGTATCCACCGCCTGCAGTGGTGCCGTACAGATTGCCGGCCGAATCCTGAAGGAGCCCGCCGTTGGGACCAAGTCCCGCCTGCAGGTTCGTGAACTCGTAGAGCAGCGTCTCCTGGCCTTCCAGACTTAACTCAAATACAACGCCGCCCGCGAAATCGCCACCGCCGCCGCCCGCAGTACCGTAAAGACTTCCCTTTGCAGTCAGGAACAGGTTCGTGGATGGTGTAGTGCCGTCAGCACAATTTTGCAGGGAGCAGAAGGTGTACAGAGTAGTCTCGGTTTGTGCGGCGGCATTTTGGACCGAAGCACCCACGAGCGCGCAGAGCAAAACGAACTTCAGAGGGGTGCCCAGGATCGACAGCAATCCCCGGCGCAGAAGATCCGCATGCGCTCCGGATGGCTGGCGAGGCATCTCCTTCACTTCGGGCGAGTTCATAGTGCTTCCTCCTTCACTGCTCTTTAATTGTCTGAGGTCTTGTTCCCAGGCTTGTGCGATGAAGGCAAGCCATTCCCACTGAGGTTTCGATTTTAACGCATACCAGAATTATGTGCTCTGCCACGACAAGGTAGTGATGCCGGTGCAGGCTTTAGATTGCTGGAAGAACATTTTCGTGACGTGCGATGGTGCGTGGACAACAAAAGCCTCCTGGCCGGGAAGGCTCTTCCTTCAAGCGGCATTTGTCTACTTTCATCAGCTTGACACTGGAATGTCTGCTATGTAGCATCGCTACATAGACGAAGGCGTCAATGGCTAGTGTTCCAAAATTGTCGTACACCTCGGCAGTTGTCCTCCAGACAATCAGTGCAGGATACAGCTATGGTTTCGACATTATGGAAGTTACGGGCCTGCCGAGCGGTACGGTTTACCCTGCTCTTAGGCGTCTTGAGCAGCAGGAATTGATCAAGTCCAGGTGGGAGACGGAACATGCTGCTTATGCAGAGCAGCGGCCCGCTCGCAAGTACTACCAACTCGTCCGCCGAGGCAAAGATGCACTCGCTGAGGCGCTTCAGCGTTACACGCTCCTTGAGAAACTCGCAAAGGCCGAGTACCGCTAGGGAGGTTCCGTGAATGCACGGCGTCTAAAGAAGTTGTTGCGGGGGTGCAACGTCGTCCTACACGTAGCAAGCTGGCTTGTTCCGCACCGGCAGCGGGTCGAATGGCTCCGCGAATGGCAAGGTGAGATCTGGCACTGGGCTCATTTTCTTGTCGAATCGGATCGGCTGAACGCGCGCACCGAGCAAGAACTTCTAGGACATTGCTGGGGATCATTCGTTGACGCACTGTGGCATCGATTCAATCGGGTCGTTGTTCTGGACTTCGCGCACTCGTATCCGCTGACGCCGAGGTTTTGTCTACTTGCCATTCTCTTAGCTGTTTTCGCACTTCTCGCAGCCAGTCCTGTATCGCTTTCCTCGTGGATCCTCAGTCCCACCGCTTACGTTGATTCGTCCCATCTTTTGACTGTTTCGCTAAGTGCGAAATCCCACTGGCTGAGACCTGAACTACTGCGTGAGGCGGCCGGGCGCTGGGCACGAAACAATTCGTTGGTTGCGAAAGCGGAAACCTATGCGTGGAGACCCAGCGTTGTGCGAGGACCGGCAGGGCGGGAAAGCGTGCTGTTCGCGAGAGTCACACCAGGGATATTTGAATTGCTTGGATCTCATCCCCTTCTCGGCCGAACATTTGAATCAACGGACGCTTCGTGTACGGACTGCGTGGTTTTGAGCAACACGGTTTGGAAAAGTCAATTCCACGGCAACAGCCAGGTAATAGGCCGCTCATTATCTCTTGATAGTCATCAAGTGAAGATTGTCGGCGTTCTTCCTGCGCAGTTCCGTTTCCCTGGGCTAGATATTGGCTTGTACGGTCAGTTTTGAAACGGTGTCCGATCCTTCCCTGCTGAGTTTCGAATGGCCGGGCGCTCTGGTTCGCCTGCCCGCGGGAGTAGAGAGCACAGAAGCAAAAAGACAGTTGGTGGCGTACGTAAACCACACCGGTGGATTATCTTCAAACATAGTGCTGGAGGTCCTTTCCTTGAGAGACATCCAGTACCAGTTTTTCGAATCCTGCGCAGACGTGACTGCGCTTGCCCTCCTGCTGCTGATCCTTTTGAACCGGCAGACTGTAGTGCTCCTCCTTACTACTGGACCACGTCGAACTGTGGGTGAGTCCTGCAGGTGGTGGCTGTTCTTTGCTGTTAAGAACAGCTTGTTGCTGCTCCTGGTTTTAGCGGCTTCCGTCGACCTCGTGCAAACAGTTGTACTTAGATATCTCAATGCTCAGGAATATGCGAGCGGCTCAGTCATTTGGCTTTTCCTGGTTGGACTGACAGTCGCTCTGACTTGGTCCATTCGTGACCAGCTGTCTCGCTGCCGCACGTGCCTCAGTCGGTTGAGAACACAGGTAGATCTTGGGAACTCTGTCGGCACATTTTGTGAGCCAAGCGGAGTGGAATTAGTCTGCAACGGAGGCCACGGCATATTGCACCTGCCAGTTATGCAGTTCAGCTGCGTCGATTCCGAGCGCGGGACGGATCTGGATGAGTCGTGGCGAGCCGTGTCAGAACCACAGGCGAGTGTAGCCGCTTATTAGCTCGGCCTGGCTCACCATTCGGGAAGAACGTGAAAGAGCAATTAGGCTGACGTTTCGTATCCAAGAAGGAAAAGGCGTTCTCGCTTTTGCAGAACAGGAGGTCTCGTCTTGCGTACCACCCCGGCTTTTCGATCGCTGCTTTTGCTGTCAGCACTGTTCTCATTCACAAAGGTCACGGTGGCGCAGTCACTGGACTATGCCATCGAGCACGTGACTGTCATTAACCCTGGCACTGGCAAATCTCAGCCCGACACAACCATCGTGATCCATGGGGCCGGTATCGTCTCGGTCGTGCCCTCGAATCACCTCAAACTGCCCGCTTCGACCAAAGTGATCAACGGAACCGGCAAGTTCGTAATTCCCGGATTGTGGGATATGCATATGCATTTTCGCGATGCGGCCCGCGATCTGAAGATGGACGTTGCGAATGGCGTACTCGGCATTCGTAACATGGGCGGTGTCGCCAAAGAGGTATTTCCTCTGCGCGACGCAATCGCTCGCGGCCAGCAACTCGGACCTAAGATTGTGGCTTGCGGACCGATTATTGATGGCCCGGACTCCTGGTCCAATCCGGATTTCACGATCTCTGTGAAAACCGCGGACGAGGCGCGGGCTGCCGTAGTTTCGCTGAAGCAACAGGGGACGGACTGCATCAAGGTATACGACGGGCTCTCGCGAGATTCGTACTTCGCCATTATCGATGAAGCGAAGAAGCTAGGCCTGCCAGTCGTCGGGCACCTCCCCAGAGGAATCAGCATCGCGGAAGCATCCAATGCTGGACAGCGGTCTCTGGAACACGGTATTGCGCTCGCGGGCGGATCAACGATGGAAAGCGAGTACATCAAGCGAGGCTTGGATCTATCTGTTTTCCAGGAAGCCCTCAGCACAAAGAACTTCGCGCTGATCCCGGCAGAGATTGCGCGCGATAACACAATGATGCTGGACACTTTTAGCCAAGCGCGCGCGGATGCCACCTATAGACTGCTGGCAAAGAACAATACCTTCATCACTCCTACACTGGTGACGCAGCGCTCGCTTACATTCATCGATGATCTCAGCGTAAGACCCGACCCCAGAATGCAGTACGTCTCAGCCGAGGAACTGCAATGGTGGAAGCCGGAGAACGGCTTGTTGAGTAAATACCGGACGCCGGAATACATCGCGATGAAAAAACGGGAATATGCAAAGATGCTTGAAGAAGTTCATCATGCGCAGACGCTCGGTTTGCGGCTCCTGGCCGGAACCGACATCACGATTCCGTACACTTATCCAGGCTTCAGCCTGCACGACGAACTCAAATTGTTTGTTGAAGCCGGCCTAACTCTAATGCAGGCGCTCGAAACCGCCACGACCAACCCGGCCCTCTTCCTAGGATTGTCGAAAACGTGGGGGCGTGTCGAGCCCGGCTACACGGCTAATCTCGTTTTGCTCACCGCTGATCCTTTGGCCGACATCTCGAATACGGATAAGATCGACGCAGTTATTCTGAATGGTAAATTCTTGGACCGTGCACAACTCGACCAAATGCTCCGCGATGCGAGAGAATCTCCAGCTGCAGAGAAGTCCGCAAAGCGGTAAGTTGCAATGTCAGCATCCTCCGAGCGTTCGAGTAGATGCCCGTGAAGCTCGCATGTTAAAGACATCCAATCTGGATGCGCACGGGCCTGCAGTGTCTAACCGCCTGAATCGCGGGTTTGTTCAATTATGTTATCCCTTCGCTCGCTGAGGCATAGTGTCTGTGCCGATCTGACTCTTCACACAACATAGGTATCTCCGCAACATAATATGGTTTATGTTCTTAAGAACATAATTGGTATACATAAGAACGTCCTTTGCTGACTGTCGCTGATTCTACCGATTTGCCACGCGCAATGTGGTGATCATCGCAATGCGCCGTTCAAAGCTGGGGTCGGGAGTCAGTTGTCAGCGCCCAACCGATGATTCCTGGTTGAGCACATGCGATCGGGCCCCTGATTCAAGGTTTTGGGGTCAGAAAGTGAGAACAAATGACCTTCTGACACCGACCCGTAGGATGTATGAAATCGACAAAAAGACTTATGGCATACCGGCTTTACCCGTAAACTACGATTGAATCCACGTTTCTGGGGAGATCGATGATGCCTCGCCGAGCTGTCGCAATTGTTTCGAAAACCATGCGAAACCTTCTGATCGTGCAGGTGGTGTTCTTATTTGCAGTCTCTGTTGCAGCGCAATCCCATCCCCAACTCAATCTCATGCCTTGGCCCTCCAGTGTGCAACTTGGGACTGGGCAATTACCGATCACTCAATCCTTCTCTGTTGCAGTAATGGGATCTCAGGATCCTGCGCTGGATCGCGGCAAGCAGAGGTTTGTCGCCGAGCTCTCGCTGCTGACCGGAATGCCGCTCAAGGGCGACTCAGCCGGTGCGGCCAACCCCAGACTGTTGATCCATGCGGGTCATGGCCGCGAGGCTGTACAGATGTCGGGCGAGGATGAATCCTACGAGCTAGTGGTGACGGAGTCCGGCGCGAGGCTCACCGCACCGAATCCCCTAGGGATCCTTCACGGGCTGCAAACGTTCCTTCAGCTTGTTGAACCCACGGCCAGTGGATTTACCATCCCGGTCGTGACGATCAAGGATCGACCCCGGTTCGTCTGGCGCGGCTTGCTGATTGATGTCAGCCGCCACTTCATGCCGCTGGACGTCCTCAAACGGAACCTGGACGGAATGGCTGCGGTGAAAATGAATGTTCTGCATTGGCATCTTTCCGACGACCAAGGCTTTCGCGTCGAGAGCAAGCGCTTCCCCAAGCTGCAGGAAACGGGATCTGACGGTTCCTATTACACGCAAGCAGAAATTCGAGAATTCGTGGCCTACGCGCATGATCGAGGCATCCGGGTAGTTCCGGAATTCGACATACCGGGCCACAGCCGGTCATGGTTTGTGGGATATCCAGAATTGGCCAGTGCTCCGGGACCGTACAAGATCGAACCGGGGGCGCCCGATGCTGTCATCGATCCTACCAAGGGGGCGACCTACAAGTTCCTGGATAAGTTCATCGGCGAGATGGCTCAGCTCTTTCCTGATGTCTACTTTCATATTGGCGGCGACGAGGTCAACGGCAAGCAGTGGGACGATAATCCGAAAATCCAGGCATTTATTCACGCTCACGGAATGAAGAATGACCAGGATCTGCAGGCATACTTCAACCAACGCATGGAGAAGATTCTGACGAAGCACCACAAAGTCATGGTGGGGTGGGATGAAATCCTGCATCCCGACTTGCCGAAGACTATTGTCGTGCAGTCATGGCGCGGTCAAGAGTCGCTGGCGACGGCCGCGAAACAGGGCTACAACGGCCTGCTCTCCTTCGGCTACTACCTGGACTTGATGTGGCCGGCTGCACGGCACTATGCTGTCGATCCAATGAGCGGTGCGGTCGCGACTCTGAGTCCCGAGGACCAAAAGCACATCCTGGGCGGCGAAGCCTGTATGTGGACGGAGTTTGTCACGCCGGAGAACCTCGATTCACGACTGTGGCCTCGAACGGCCGCCATTGCCGAGCGTTTGTGGTCTCAACAGGAAGTTCAGGATCCGGGTTCGATGTATACCAGGCTCGGCGAGGTAAGTTGGCGCATCGAGTTGCTGGGCCTGACTCAGAGGTCGGGCAGTACTCCCATGGTGCATCAAATGGCTGGAACCGACGATATTACAGCTCTTCGCAGCCTTCTTGATGTCGTAGAGCCCGTAAAGGACTATACGCGCATGGAGAACATCAAGGGCACCTGGGATTTCAGGGCGCCTTTGAACCGCATGGTCGATGTGGCAAGCCCGGAGAGCGATGTCGCGCGTAGTTTCCGCAACCTCGTGCAAGAGTATATACAGAGCGGGTACAAAGATCGCGCCGCCGAAGCACAGATTCGGGCGCTCCTCACAGGCTGGCGCGATAACGATGCCAAATTGCATCCTTTAATTGAGCAGTCTTTTCTGTTGCATGAAATCGCGCCGTTGTCTGAGGACCTATCGGCGCTGGGCGCAATGGGAACACAAGCGCTCGACTATCTGGGTAAGTCTGAACCTTCTGAATCGTGGAGCAGCCAGCAACTTGCGCTGATCGAGCGGACTCGAACACCGAAGGCGGACCTTTTGCTTATGGTGGTCGGGCCCGTGCAGCAATTGGTCGAGGCAACCGCACGCCAGGCGCACAACCCATAGCTGCGCCGATTGCAAGAACAATCGCTATTGATTATTCGGACCGAGGCTTACTGCGCGTCAGCAACACATCGGAATCCGATGGTTGCGGAACGATCAATGCCCGGATCCATCAGGAGATACTTGCCGTGCTCCGAAAGTTTATACGCCTGTGGAAAATACCAGCGCGATCCCTGCGGCTGGTAATGGCTGCCACCGCGTAAGGTGGCGGCCCTGGTGTGGTCATCAGTAAATTCGTCTGTCCACTGCCATACGTTGCCGACCAGATCCACCACGCCGAAAGGGCTGGCGCCATCGGGATGAGTGTCGACATCGCTTGCGGGTTGCAGTTCGCGCCCGCGATCGGGATGCGGCACAGCTTTCGGATCCCACTCGTTCCCCCACGGGTAGTTGCGCCCATCCGCGCCTTGCGCCGCGTATTGCCATTCCCATTCATGCGGCAATCGCTTGCCCGCCCACTTGGCATAGGCCCGCGCGTCTTCCAGTGAAACCCAGGTCACCGGCTTGTTTGCCCATCCGGCCGGGTATATTTGACTTGTCCAATCTTTCAGGAAATTGTGGTCGTCAGCTGGGTGATAGTGAGTCGTTTCCAGGAATTTCTTGAATTCAGCATTGGTGACCGGATAGGTATCGATCCAAAAAGACTTGATATGCAACCTTGTCTCGTGGAACCGGCGCGCTGATGGCTCCCATGGATATTGGAAGTCGACGCCCTCGTCGTTCATGCCCTCGATTTCGATGCCATTGACGCGGAACACGAAATCACCTTCCGGAACGTGTGTCATCCTCGGCGGAGCTGAACTTGGAGCCGCCGTTTTAGGAATTTCGACCAAATGCTGAGGCATTGCCACCCACTCTCGAGAAAAAGCGCTTAGAGGTTTCTGACTCAGGGCGTGCATCGTCGCCAAGAGATCGTTCAGGGTCTGGTCTGGCCCGGTTGTCTTAAGAATAGCTCCGTAACCATCACGCTCTAGATCGAAACTCAAAATGGAATTGTCGTTTTCTTTGGCCGGAGTGATCTCGATGCCATGCCAGAGGTCGAAATAGCGCGCTCCCTCTTTGTAAGGCACTGCCAGTTGCCGGCCCGAAACGGAATAGTGGTTGCGGTTCACTATGGTCCAAAGCGTCGATTGCACGCCGGGCCATCGGCTGGCGAATACTCCGAACTGCTGCGTAAAGACGTGCGGTTCCCAACCGGGACTGACGAGAAGGAAGTGGTAGGCGCGCTCAATAGTGGCGATGCGGCGAAGAGCCTCGGTATCACGCGGTGTCATCTGGTTCCAAATCCCCCAGATGTTCTCCCAACTTTCAAAGCCAGTGCCATTAAAGAAGGCAGACTGGAGATCGTCGGTATGATCGTGAGCCCAGCGATTGCAAATATGTACCATATGGCGAGGCTCAAGCCATTTATATGTGCTGACCGAGGGCGCAAAGTCATACTTCCAGTAGCCCCACGACATGTTGTTATAAGCCAGCATTTCGTTCGACCCAAATCCGAGTTCCGGTTCGAGAGCGAGCGGGTGGCCTATGCTGTCGGACGCGGTACGGTAAGCGCGAACCATTCCTTCCAACGTATCGCCGTTGATTCCGTCGGCGCCGATGTCGGCCAAGTAGCGAGATGTAGCGACCCAGTTCGGAGCGCCTTCGTCGTGTGTTCCCTGGTCCCACATCATGACCGGGAACAGCACGCGAATACCATGCCTGTGAAATTGCCCGACAACCTTCTTCATCTCGGAGATTCCGCCAGGCAAATCACGAAACAGGTCGTACTCGTTCCGGTTATCGATGCCAAGATTAGGGTAGGTTGGCCACAACAGCACGCTATCGATGCCGCCGTAACGTTGCTCCAAGTCGGCGAGATAGCGGTCAACAGTGTATTGCCGTGTGGCAGGATCGTAGAAAAACCGATCCTGAATCATCATCTGCGGCTGAACAAAACTAGTCTGTGTCCATAAGAGTTCCGGGCGCGCGTACTGCGAACCGTCGTAGCCTATGCGAAGCAGGTGTTCCGCACGCCAGTGCTTGATGTCGTCCAACCAATCGGTAATCTCCGCCTTCGTGCACGTCACAGCGCGAGTCGTATCCCAGTCGGGGACGGATTGGCACGGCGGAGCGGAAATCTGTTCGGAATGAGGGGGACTCTGCGCGTCTTGAGCGGAACTGATTGCGGGCAGAAGGAATGGGAGGAACAGCAAAAGAATGAATCCGCAATTGAGTTTCATAATCAGTTTTCTGCACTCGTGTCCTGTCAAGACTGGGGAATGCTTGTGCGGAACTTCGGCTCGAGCAAACTCACTGCGGCTTTTGACTGGTGCCGCCCGTTTCGTCATGGCGGCCGAGTCCCGCTGAGATCGTCTTTATAAGCTTGCCATCCGCGGTATCGCCACTCAACTCCCAGATCATAATTCCCCGCAGATTCTGTTCTTTAGCATATTCAGCTTTGGCACCGATGGATCGATCATCGTCATAAGTCCAAAAGGTGGTCCCGTCGAAAAGCCACGGCGCCAGTGATTTTGGATCACGATATACCGTGAAGTTTTTCTGAATCGCAACTATGTAGGTATAAGGAACATCGTCCTGCTTTGGCTCGCCGAGTTGAAACAATCCGTGGTTCTCTTTCGCAACTCCGCTCCACGAATAGGCATAGAACGGCATGCCCATCAGCATTCGGGAAGCCGGCACTCCGGCTGCTTTGAAGTTTCGGATCGACGTAGCAACATCCCCATCGGTTTCCGGGTCACCCGGAGACGAATAGAGCGGAGCCACCAGGCCGGTTCGCTTGCTCCAGGGCCCGGCGTAATCGTAGTTCATGACGCCGACCTCGTCCGCATAGAGCGACACGGTTGCCATGTCAAGGTGCTGATAGGCTGAGCGGTCGGTGCCCATGGCAACAGTCAACAGGAAACCCTTTCCGATTGCATCTAACTGATGCCGGAACTCAGCAAGCAGCGCAACGAAGTTCAGCTTGTCGGATTCGAGGGGATATTCCCAATCAATGTCGATGCCGTCGAACAAGCCCGGGGTGTCGATCCCGTCGGCAACCTTGCCCTGAATGAACTGTCGAATGCAGGAGGCGACAAAAGCATTACGATTTTCGGGTTGCGCTGCTTTCACGAATAGTTTCGGGTCGCCCTCGAGAGAAATCAGAATCTTGATATGAGGATAACGACGCTTCAGTTCCTGCAATTGATGGAAGTTTCCACGAAACGGCGTTTGCGGATTATCGGCTGTGCCATCCACGCTATTCTCGGCAGTGAATGAATAATCCAGGTCCACAGCTCGATTCGCGACGATACATCGATTGTCGGCAATGTTGGCCTGGGAGTAATTGATCTGGTCTAGCATGGCAGCCGCACCACTTGAGATGAGGTTTTTGGCGAAGAATTGCTGGCGCATGCTATCGCCGCGAAAATATCCAACGACGAGCGGGCGTGCCGAAGTCGCCGTCTGCTGCGAAAAACAAGGCAACGCGGCCAGGCAGAAAATCAAGCTCAACAGGATGGTACGTATTTTTGCTGGAGTCGCGTGACCACGATTACTTTGCGGCATTTCCGGGACCTCCTACGGAGTAAATTCGGGGGATGCGATCTACAACCCCCGGTAGTGCGGTAAATGCGGCATGAGGTTCCTGCTGATACCAATACGCTACAGAAAAGAAATTATCCGAACGATGATTGGCATGACCGTGCTCAATGGTTGCCTTCAGACTTCTCGTAAATGGGATTGGTGAATCCAAATGAAACCGGTATACGGAGGAACGGCTCCCGGCGAACTCGGGGCCTTTGACCGGCGCTCCAAAGAGGCCATAAGAAAAGGGACGGTCGCCGAAATCCCATGCTCCGAGGAAATAATCTTCTGAGCCTGTGCCATTGATGGAAGGAAGCTTTTCTCCGTCGATGAAGAACATGTCGTCGCCTTCGCCCCACCATCCGTCCTGGTTCTGAAGAATGGACATGGTGACTCCAACGAAGTGTCCCTGGCCGATCGCTTCAAGCCACACGTAATTGTCTTCTCCGCTGAGGTTCTTCTTGCTGAACACGGTGGGCGTATCGTTCGAGTCCCAATTGCTGGCCCAACCTTTGGCAGGAGCCGCTTGACGATACTGAGCATGGAAATACAAGGTGTCAGCGGCTAGGCCGCGGGTCAATGCCTGGTAGTCGATATTGAAATAGAAAGCGTCGACACTTTCGTTTCCCTGGTTTGTGATCGTGATTCGCGCGCGCTTCCGGAAAGGCATGGGAAAAAAACAATTCAGAGCCTTATCCGAGGCCACGGATAAAGGGACGGATTCGAACGTGAAATAGTCGCCGAGTCCGAGGCCGAAGAAATCGCCAACCGGCGCCTCTACGCTCGGCGACGGTTCGTCGTCCCAAAACATGCGCAGGACAAGTTTCTTGAGGTGATATTTCTCCGGCGATGCAATTGTCATCCAGATGTGCGTAATGGTCCCGGGACCCGGCGCGTCGAGCAGACTGATCGTCTCCCCGGGAGCGATCTTCACGAAGTCATCATTGCCCCCCGTGCGGTCATAACTGGAGGCTCGCTTCTGAACGTACGTGTGAGGTACAACGAGGGAAGAGAGCTGCGCACTCCAATCACTTTCCAACTGGGCCAGAGCGCAGCCACACAGCACCAACACCCCGATACAGATTCCATGCCACTTTTCAGGCTTCTTCATGCGATCCGAACTCATCTGGAAATTCGAGCGATGTAAACGGAAAAGGGTTCGAGAGCAACCTGATCTAATCGCCCGGCAGGCGGATCAGCAAGAGACGTCAGCAAAGGCGTAGTTTTGGCCGAAGAGAAACCTTGGGCTGAGAGATCGAAACGGCTCGTCTGGCGTACGCTCGACATATTGAGGACCACCAGTATTGCGTCATTTCCGTCGCGACGAAGGTACGAGAGAACGTTAGGATCATCCTGGTTCAGCGCGATGTAGTCTCCATCCAGCAACGCTGGTTCATGATGCCGAAGAGCCAGAAGCCGTTTATAAAATTGCAAAACAGAATTCGGATCCTTGAGTTCACTCGCCACATTGTGCGTTTTATAGCTGGCGGGAACGGGCAACCATGGAGCAGCCTGACTGAACCCAGCATTCGGGGAGTCGTTCCACTGCATCGGTGTGCGTTCCCCGTCGCGACCTTTTTCCTTGGGCCAGCCGGCGATACCAATTGGGTCTTTCACGTCTTCCTTGCGAACGGGATCGTTGTTCTCCATCCCCAGTTCTTCGCCGTAATACATTACCGGCGTGCCCCGAAGCGTCAGATACATTCCCGCCATTACCTTGGCAATCTGATCGTTGTGTTTCCCATCACCGTAGCGATTATACGAACGAGCCATATCGTGATTGCCGATCACGTAAACCGGCCATCCACCCGTAGACTCCGCATTCGCGATTTGCGTCCGGAATTCGCTCGGCGAGAGCTCGTTCACTTCGCAGAACATAAAATCCATTGGCAGCTGAATTTCATCGGTATGGTCGCCGTAATATTCCTTGAGTTCGTCTCGATTCGACGTGTACGTTTCTCCAATTAACACTGCATCGTGTTCGTCTGCGACCTTGCGCAACTTTTTCAGTTCAGTATGAACTTCAGGCAACTTGTCGTTGTACTTGTTCTGCATATTCGGGTCGCCAAGGTCGTTCTTGCCTTCCAGTATGGGATTGTCATGAAGGTTCGGATCCTCAAATAGAAGGTCGACGGCATCGAGACGAAATCCGGAAACGCCGTGCTTGTACCAGAAGCGTGTGACGTCGAACATGGCGTTTTCAACCGCTGGATTGCGCCAGTTGAGGTCGGGCTGGCCGATGGCAAAGAAATGGTAATAATACTGGCCGGTTTTGGGATCAAATTGCCAGGCTGAACCGCCAAATCCGGATATCCAATTGTTGGGAGGGATGCCGGGCCCTTTACCATCGCGCCAAATGTACCAATCGCGGTGCGCCGAAGTGCGCGACGACGCTGAGTCGATAAACCATTTGTGCTGAGGAGAAGTGTGATTGAGCACAAAATCCATAATGATGCGGATGTCATGCTTCTTTGCATCGTCTCCCAGGTGCTGGAAATCCGTCAGCGTTCCATACATCGGGTCGATGTTTTCGTAATCGGAGACGTCATAACCGAAGTCAACCTGGGGCGAGGGATAGCATGGGGTAATCCAAATGGCATCAACCCCGAGATCCTTCAGATAATCGAGATGAGAATCAATGCCCTTGATATCCCCGATGCCATCATCATTACTATCGGCAAAGCTGCGTGGATAAATTTCATAGAAAACCGCATGTTTCCACCACTCGTGACCCGAGACGACGGCGTTTTTCTGTGCCTGGGCGCTGGAAGATAGCAGGCCTATGGCGGCGGACAATAACATGATCTTCAAAACGAGCTGGCTAAATCTGCAAGGCACGTGCGCCACTCTCCTTAAAGTCCAAGATGTCGACCTTCCTTGTTCGAGGCACAGGGTTATCGCTCTGCAAAGTGAAAAATGACAGTACTTTGCGGATCACTGCCGAGTGCACTCTCGGGAAGTTGTACATGCACCCTGGCCGGTTCGCCAGTCCTCTCGAACTGCGCACCTTCGACGGATGAAATCTGATTTGCGTTCCACGCCGAGAACTCGTAACTTCCACTGGCCGCGCCGGATAGCAGCAATGTCAAAGTATCCCGTTTCGGGGACCACGACTCGGAAATCACGCGCAGGCCACGACTGGTGCTTCCCAACGGCGGAAGAGTCGAATATAGACTAAGCTCAAAATTGTTCTCTATATCCACGTCAACCACATTGTGACCGCTGGTAATCGGGAAATCCATGGTTACGTGCTGATCCGATGAATGTTCTTCGAGATGGAATGACAGCTTGTGGCCATCGAGCAGAACCTGATTGATCTTGGCACGCAAGCTGACAGCGGGCGAGAACTCCACCGAGCACTTTTCTGTGCCTGCCGACTGAACTTGGAGCCGGATACTGTGAGGCGCTTTCTGATAACGTAAACTGACCGTCTCGCCTCCAACGCGCAAATTATCCACCGAAAATGAACTCCAATCCGCTGGAACGTGCGGTGCGAACACCAAACGACAACTGGCGGCATCTGTGTTCAATCCCAGCAAACCACGCAGCAGTGGATTTACCACCATGGCTGCGGACCAAATCTGGTGCGGTGAGCCTGTAGCGAGCGTCTGATTGTAATTGCCCGAAAGAACTTCGGCGACATGGCCAAGTGATCCGTCGAAGGTGAGGAGCGCGTTGGCTCGCAAGTTAGAGTAGGCAGGAATCGAGCGATGGTAGCGATACTCCCCGACCGATGCCCAGCCCGTGAAGAGCGGCCAAACCGTTCCCCAGTGATATCCACCTGGGTCATACCTCGAGTCGTGCGCAGATAGAATCCGCATGCCCCAATCCGATTGGTGATCGGGGCGGGCGAGTGTCTGGATCATTTCTTGAGCGTGTTCTTCGTTGAGCTGCCGGAACCACATCGGGACTGTGGCCAGAACGCTGGCCACATCCACACGAGTTCCGTTCGCATCGCGCGCGTAAGCATAGATATGTTTATCCGGAGACCAGAAGTCTTTGTCCAGCAGCGGACTTTGCCGGTCATAAGCCTGCTGGAGGTCGCGAGCAACGTCTTCCTTGTCCACGCGATGGGCGAGGTGCGAAAGGGCACGCAGCGCCTCGACTCCTAGCGCAGCCTGATAGAGTTCGGTCTGCACCGGATAGAGTGGCCCGCCTTCAATCCACCCGTGGCCGACTCCGGTGTTTTGGGCGAACCCCTGGGTGTCGTAGGTAGATTGAAGAAAACTGTATGCCCTCCATAGGTTGTCCCATCGCTCGCGGGCGAACGCAACATCACCACTCGTCGTTACATATTCGTCCGCGGCAATGATGAAGAGCGGCGTTGCGTCCGCAGATGCATATGCCCAGGGCGTTTTGAACCAATCGGTGAGGCTGGCGCTTTGGGAAATCTCATGCGTGATCTTCCCATCGGCTCGCTGATATTTGGCCAAGAATTCCAGAGCACTACGCGCATTCGAGAAATCTCCCGCTGCATCGAGCGCAAGAAAAGTCCACTCCGCGTCCCGGCCAAAGAACCACGCGAAACCGGGGCGGTACTCGTCGCGCGACGTGTCGTATCCTGCGATGAGCCCTTTCCCCAGGAATGGATTGTCGACCACGCCTTGCAACATGCTCACCCTTGCCCAGTCGTACGCGCTTTCGATTTGGGCATCGGGAAGATGCAGGTTTACGGTGCGAGCCAGATAGTCGCGGTAATAGCTCGTCGAGTCTTCCAACAAGCTGGCGTAGTCCCTGGACAAGTGCCGGTAAAGGCTAGCGAGCGGTGCCGGACCGCTAAACGAAGCAGCAATTATGACGAATTTGGTATCTTTGCCACTCGCGGTCGGACCCAGAAGAAAAGAGTCCTGACGGGAAGAGAAGTAGTTACTGGAGTATTCTTCCGAGTTCTTGGTGGCAGATGGTGAGCCAACCAATGCTTCAAACTTCCCAGTATCATCTGCAAAGTGGAAGGCATGCAGCCCCGCGTCCCATTCCTGGTCCGTACCGCCGATGTTGGCCGGCCATTCCAATTGGAAATCGCGGTCGAAAACCGCTTCGATCTCCAGAGGCCTGACGGTATCGACCTGCAAAGCGATGATGGCCCCCGCTTCACCGGCGGGCACAAACAAAGTCTCGCGAACCAAAAATGAATCACCGGCGTAAACGATGGTCGTCGATTCTGGCCGAACAATTAAAGTTCGCGCCAGCGTTTCAGCCGGCAGTACCGCGCCCTCTGTGTGAAATTGCAGATGAAAATTACCCAAAATCTTGAGCGGATAAACCCATGCCTCGAGTGTGCCTTGTTCGGTTCCCAAAAGCCCGGCACGTATTCCGGTTGCCGATATAAATTCCCAGGGCCGGACCGGCCGCGAGAGTTCCACTGACTCGCCAGGCAAGATGGCAACTGCCAAGGAGCACATCAGGAGGACGGCGCCGGCGAGCATTCCTGCCTTCATCCCTTGCGACGTTACCTGATGATAGCGGCCAGAATCGCGCATACGTAAGAATGCAGGAAGTGCTTCGTGAGAACCTTCGTTCCCCGATATTCAGATAACGTCCTGTTCTCTATTTCACCGAGGACGCGCTGTTCGTCGGCGGCAGGCTGGCCGAGTACATTGCATCCAGCAGATCCTGCGATTGCCCGTCATAGTCCGCATCGAGTGACCACATGAATGTTCCGCCAAGGTTTGACTGCCAATCCGCATACCAGACGCGATAGTAAGTCGAATAAGCATCGTCGTACGTGATAAAACCAGGCTTACCGTCGGTTCTCAACATATACGGAACCATGGCCACTTCGTCATAGAAGGTTTGCCATCCCTTCTTATTGATCCGTTGCTTGAAGAAGGTTCCATAGTTTTCCGCGTAAACGGAGCCGTCGCAGTTCCCATTCTTCATATGACTGGCGTCCGCGCACTCTCCAAACAGTTGACTCACGTCGTTGTAAACATATCCGTAAAAAGGCGAACCCATGTTGAGCTGCGACGGGGAAACGCCCTCCTGAAGAAAAATGGCAATTGCCTCGTTGGCAGCGCCGCCGGGCTGACACTCCCAGGGATCGGGATCGCTCGGATCCCAAATAATCTCGGAGTTCAATTGGCCATCCTGCGTCCAAGGGCCAGCGCAGTCGTATTGCATAATGTTGAAATAATCGAGATACGAGTCCACTTGAGGAATGGCATACCCCGTGCCTGCGCCTGCGCTGCCTCCCCAAGGCGGAACATCCGCCGAGATCAAGTAGTCGGGAGACGTAAAGGTCGCTCGCAAGTCTACCATCAGCCCGTAGAAAGTATTGGTTTCTTCCAGTGTGGGATACTCCCAATCGATATCGATCCCGTCATAGCCGTACTCGTTGGCGAAGGTCCATAAGTTCGCAACCAGCGTTGCCATCAAATCAGGCTGATTATCGAGCATCGGAAAGTCGCCGCCGACGCCGAGAAGCACTTTAACGCCATTCTTGTGCGCCTTGCGGATGAGAGTCGGCTCTAGAAATCCATCGGGAACAGCGAGCGAGCCGTCGGAATTAAAGCCGACGCCGAAGTGGATGATATGGGTCAACTTGGAATAGGGAATTTGCTTCGCGGAGTAGGGCGGCGTCTGGTACTTACTCGAATACGAGTAATCGCCAACTAGTCGCTTTGTCAGCTGGGACGGAGAGGCTGTGGAGGGGGTCTGGCCCAGGGCCGTCACGCACAAAACGCTGAGGACCCCTAACAACGTGGTCGACAGTCGAAAGCAAGCGTTCGAAGAATGAAGTCTCATACAGGTCCCCCATCGCGCAACGGAACATACTGCAGTCGGAACATACTAAAGCGTCGTGGCGCCGGCCACAGTGTGCCGGAGCCCCTGGGCTAGAACAGGATCTTGGCCGCCAGTTGACATTGCCGGGGGCTGTTCGCCTGGTAAAAGATGGTCCCAAAACTCGCGTCGCCTACATACGTGTCAGCTGTACCAAAGACCGGATGATTAAACGCATTCTGGGCTTCGAGCCTCATCTCTAACTTCACTCCTTCGTGCGCATGCGACAACAAGAACTGCTTGGCAATTGACAGGTCGCTCTTGAATGAACCGGGCGTGCGTATTGAGCTCGTGGTGCGACCGGCATTGCCAAGAGTGAATGGCGCCGGATCTTGCACTACCTGCGGATTGGAAAAATAGTTGTTCACCCAATAGCTGTGACTGCCGTGACTCCGTTCCGGAGTGCCCACAAGATTTGGGCGCTGCGGACCGTAAGTTGGCAATGGCACGCCGCCATTGAGCACAAAGAAGCTGAGAGGCCAGCCGGAGCGGATCTCCCAAATGCCGTTGGTTTTCCAGCCTCCAATCACCGCATCCAGCGCCCGCGGCATATTTCCCAGCAGCGCCTTGCCGCGCCCAATCGGCAGATCGTAGCTGTAGCTGAACTTAAAACTTGATGGGATGTCGAACGTCGACAGGCCCCGTTCCAGTGCGGGCTTATTGGGATCCTGAAGGGCCCATCCGGAGTTGGGCCCATAGTTTCCCAGCCAGGCCACATTGGTGTCGTATGCCGACGAATCGTCGATTGATTTGGACCAGGTATAGCTCACCAGAAGTTCCAGTCCATTGCTGTAGTGCTTCTCGGCCGTGAGTTGCAGCGCGTGATAGATGGAACTGGCAGTTGGCGGAACATCGGTGGTCACGCCTGTGAACTGCGGATGAGGAAGCTGAAGTTGAAACTCCTGGACCGTGGGGCTTGAAAGCGTGCTGTTTGGGTCGCTAATGGGGCCACTATTTGCAGAGGAGAAAGGGTTTGTCACATAGGTCTCCAGATTGTTGACCAGGGTGGGATTGGTCTCCATCTGAGGCCCGAGAATGTCGTAGTTGTTGTTGCCAGCAAAGTAAAGGTGAGTCCCCTTCTTTCCGACATAGGTCACGCCCAGAACCACGCTCCATGGCATTTGTCGCTCAAAACCAAGCGTCCAGGTCTGCTCGTAGGGCGTGCGCGCGGCAGCGCCGGTGCGCAGCGGTCCAATCGCCCCGTAGCCCACATCATTCAGCAGTCCTAGAGATCCTCCGGGAGGCTGGATCAGGCCATTCGGGTACGGATTGCTCAGGTGCAGATAAGGAGTAGCACCGTCATTCTGGTAGGTAGTAATCACGGACGTGGATTGGTTAAATCCCTGGGATCCGTAACTTAGCAATCCGTTGGCGCCCGAGCGGGTTTGCCCAAAATAAATCCCGTACCCTCCTCGGATCACTGTCTTGGGAAACGCCTGAAAAGCGAGCCCGAACCGTGGCTGAAAATCCTTCCAGTCGGTGACCCAGTTCGTGCGCACGCTGGAACTGTTGAACACCTCGCTGCCAAGCAGCGCAAGTGTGGTTGGTCCGTTGAATTGATCGTCGTACGAAAGCGTGCCGCCATTCAACGGATTCGTCACGGTTGGGTCAAACCAATTCATGCGATTGTGGCGCTCAGTTCTGGGCAAAGAAACGTCGTAGCGAAGCCCTAAATTGAGCGTCAACTTGCTGGTCGTCTTCCAGTTGTCCTGAACAAACCAGGCGTACTGGTAGTTCTCGGTCGCAGGACGGAACTGAATTTCGTAACCGCTGTTTCCGTTCCCCACCATCTGGCCCATCATGAAGCTGGCCATCCCGTCTCCGCCGCAATTCCCCGACAGACCTTGAGGGCACTGTGAGGTGCCGGTGTCAGCAAAGCTAAAGTTTCCCAGCGGGGCATTGGTTTGAATGTAGTTTTGCTGGTGCAGCCGACCCTCGAATCCAACCTTCAGTTCATGCTGACGATGAACTTTACTCAGCAGCACTGAGAACTGGCCCGTGTCCTGCCCTTGCCGGTAATTGCCATAAGGATCGTTGCCCGCACTCGTGAAGCCAGCCGAAGTATATCCCCCACCAATAAAGATTGCGGGAACACCATTAAAGCCATTTGATTCCAGATAGGAGGGAAAACCAAGTGTACCGAGAGGATTGGAATTCAGACTTGAATTGTAGGCGTCGATGACCGATGTGCCGCGGGTGAATCCCAAGGTTGTTGTCAGAAGCAACGTAGGACTCAACGTATACGTGTCGTTAATAGAGACCAGATGGGAGTTGCTTTTATTGGGACCGCCGGCGCACGGGTCGATGAAGGTCTTGAAGCAGTTATAACCGGTGTAGGAGCCCCACTGGTGCGAGTATTTTCCGCTCAACAGGTTCTTTTCGCTAAAGCGATGGTCGATCTTCACGTCGTACTGGTTGTTGGGAGAAGAACTGGCCCCTGATGTAAACCAGTTGTAATAAGGCGTCCCGTTGGCAAGATTGGGTATCGGATTGGGAAACAGGTTCATCACATTCTGGGCGACAGGGTCGATCAGGTTCCCCGCAACCTGCGGCAACTGGTAGGGCGTGCCGTTCAACTTTGAATTTCCAGGACTGGTATAGGTGGCAATGTTGTTGTAGGGAATGGCGGTGGCGCGGTATGCGCCGGACGGGTAGGGATTGCTTGGATCATAGGGCGGACAAACTGGAGGTGGGTGTGGCTGATTGTCGCAGTATGCGCCGCTATACGGATCCCAAATCTGGCCCTGCAACGAGCTGCATATCCCGTTCGAATTGAACGTCCCCCCATTGTAGCTGCATAATTCGCCAAAATTTCCGCCTCGCTCGGCGGCACTGGGGACGCCCGCGTAGTAGCTATTCGCGTAGGTTTGACGAGTGCCGTCAAAGTCGAAGAAGAAGAAGGTCTTGTTCTTGAAAATCGGTCCGCCAAAGGTCCCGCCGAATTCATGGCGATGAACCGGCGGAAGTGCAACGCCCTGTTCATTGTTGAACCAGTTATTCGAGTCGGTGATAGCGTTGCGGGCGAAATCGTAAACTTCTCCGTGGTAGCTGTTCGTGCCGGAGCGCGTGATCATGTTGACGATGGAAGCTCCGGAGAAGCCATATTCCGCGCTGAAGTTCGACTGCTGCACCTTGAACTCCTCGATCGCTTCCGGGGATGGAATATAAGTAGCGTAGGTAATGCCTCCATTTGGCTCGAAATTGGTGATCGAGGCGCCATCCATCAGGATGTCGGCGCTGGCTCCGCGGCTGCCGTTCGAAACAAAGTTCGTGCCATTGGTGTCCCCGACGCCGTTCTGGTCGCTCATGTCGTTGACGCCCGGAGTCAAATAGATCAAATCGGGCGCATAGCGGTCGATCAAAGGCAGGTCGTTGATCGCCCGCCGGTCGATGACTTCCCCGGTCACCGCATCTCCGGTCGCGATGCTTTCATTCTGGGCCTTCACTTCAACACTTTGCGAGCCTCCGGCAATTTTCAACGTCAGATCGGCCGTCGCGTTCTCGGTGACGTTCAATCTGATGTGCGTGCGGACGACTTTTTCAAACCCTTGCTGCTCCGCCGTCACCGAATACAGGCCGGGAGGAATCGACACGAAAAGATAGCGCCCTGCGTTGTCCGACTTGGAGGTGAACTGGTATCCCTTCTGTTCATCGGTGAGGATTACCTTGGCGCCCTGCACAATCGCACCGCTGGGATCGGTTAGTGCTCCACTAACGGTTCCGAAATAGGATTGGCTGAACAGCGCGGCTGGCAGTAGGGCGATGAGAACGATGGCTAGAACCTGAAACATGCTCTGGAGATTTTGCCGTGCTATCAAAACGAATGATTTCATGTGGCCTCCATAATCCTTACGGAACAAAAGGACTGCCGGTCCCTGGTTCCGTCGCGCGGGTCAAAAGGAGGAAATTGGGACCCATAAAGCCGTGCCCGTTCCCTGGACCGATCCCGCTAATGCTGTCCGTTCCCAATATTAAAACGTTTCATTGGACTACCGATTATGAGAAGATGCTGGCGAAAATGCAAGGACAGATTTTGGACCGCAGAAGGACTCATGCAGGAAAACGGCGCCCAATGGCCGAAGGAGAAGGTCCGCGCGGCGCCGCCAGAGACAGATCGAAGGGCCGGAGGTATTCGTGAGTAAATTATCCGCAATTTTGCAGTGCTTCTTTCTATTGTTGGGTCTCGGCATCTTCCCGCAGGCCCAGACCATCCAGGTCGATATCACTCCGCAGAATTCCACAAATCATTTCCGGCCCAACGAAACCCTCGGGGCCGGTGTCGATCGCATCCCTGCCGAGGCGATCGACAACGACTTGGTGCAGCCGAACTTAGGCCGCGCTCTGGATTCCGGCTGGCAGCCCGTCACATACCGGCAGAATACCGAACTCACGATCGAGGCTTGGCATTGGAATCCTCAGGGCACCTGGAGTGAGCCGGGCGAGAAAGGCTACTTCACAGGCTCGACGAAAATGGGAGATCCGATCCGCTATTCCTACGGATACTCGTTGCCGCATCGCGGGTTTACACGCAACGACGGAACTGCCGATGCCGGCTACTCTCGCCTGACCGACGGTGATGAAAGCACATATTGGAAGAGCAATCCGTATCTCACGGAGCGTTTTACCGGGGAAAGCGATGCGACGCATCCGCAATGGATCGTGCTTGACCTCGCGCAAACCCAAGCTATCGATAGCATCCGCATCGTGTGGGCTGAACCCTATGCCACTCAATTTATGGTGCAACACTGGGTCGGCAATGAAGATCCCATGCACGACCCCATACATGGCGTGTGGGAGTCCTTTCCATCGGGCACGGTGGACAACGCCAACGGCGGATCGGGCGTTCTTCGTCTTAGCGCCAGCCCAGTTTCCGTCCGCTTCGTGCGTATTCTGATGAGCGCATCTTCGAATACCTGTAGCTCACGGTCGTCCTCCGACCCGGCGTCTAGCGATCCACGCGCTTGTGTTGGCTATGCGATCCGCGAAATCTATCTTGGAACATCATCAGCCGATGGCGTGTTTCACGATATTCTTCGGCATACACCCGATCAGGAGCAGACGACCACTTACTGCTCGTCGGTGGATCCGTGGCATCAGGCCTCCGACCTCGGAACAACCAAGCAAGCGCAGGTGGGGTTCGACGTGTTTTTCAAGAGCGGCGTGACCCGCGGCTTGCCGGCGATGATTCCCGTGGCTTTGATCTACGAAACTCCGGAGAACGCCGTCGCTGAAATTGCCTATATCAAGCAGCGCGGCTATCCCATCTCTTACATCGAAATGGGAGAAGAATCCGACGGACAATACTTCAGTCCCGAGGACTATGGCACGCTGTACCTTCAGTGGGCTGCTGCATTGCACCGGCTCGATCCCACGCTCAAGCTCGGAGGTCCGTCCTTTGAAGGCGTGAATCAAGACATCCTGACCTGGCCGGACGGGCAGGGGAATGTATCCTGGACGAATCGCTTCATCGCCTATCTGAAACGTCATAATCGCTTGAGCGATCTGGCATTTTTCTCTTTCGAGCACTACCCCTATGATCCCTGCAGAATTCCCTGGGGCAGCCTCTATGATGGACCTCAGTTTGTAAGTCACATCATGCAGGTCTGGCGTGATGATGGCGTTCCCAAGGAAGTTCCGTTCTTTATTACCGAGGGGAACCTTTCATCGAGTGCCAGCGAAACCTACATGGACATTTTTTCAGGCCTCTGGCTGGCCGACTATATTGGCTCATTCCTGACCGCCGGGGGCAATGGAGTCTACTTCTTCCATTACCTGCCGCTGCCCATGGAGCACGGATGCAACGATTCGCCGGGAACATTCGGCATGCTGACCGTCGATAGCCACTATAAGATCCAGCAGCCGCTGGCGCAGTTCTTCACCGCGCAGCTCATCAATCTTGAGTGGATCGTGCCCGGTGGACAACCGCACGACGTATTTCCCGCCCGGAGTGACATCGAAGATGGCGCCGGGCACGCGCTGGTCACGGCCTATGCGCTGAAGCGTCCCGACGGGCAGTGGTCTCTGCTTCTCGTGAATCGCGACCAGAGCAATTCCTATCGCGTGAAAATCGCCTTCGAGCAACACAGCAGCGAGCGCAGTTCTTCCGCGAACAGTTCCTCATTCAGCGGACCGGTCAATATCGCCATCTTCGGAAAAGACCAATATCACTGGCACCCTGCGTATACGCGTCCCGCGGGGCACTCCGAGTATCCGAAGCAGCCGTCGGTGGTGGCGGAAACGGCCGGTATGGCCGATCCGGATGGGCCGATTCTGCACGTCCAGAAGACCGTGGACGCAACTACATCTTATGAATTGCCGGCAGCGTCAGTGGTTGTAATTCATGGGAACGTCGGCGATCGTTAGTGCGGCGAAATACGGCGAGATTGTCGGAGCTATGCTAACCGGCTTCTGGTTGTTCACAACACCGGCACATTCCGTTCAATTCAGCGATCCACGGAGAAAATGGATTTTTGATTTTCCTATACACCAAAGCAGCGGTCATCCAAGAACCCGATAAGCTGGGCGACCATCTCACCTTGCGCAACGAGAAGAAGCTCATCGCGGATGTCAGCGATCACGCGGCCTTTGAGACTCGCAAGAGCCTTGAGTTTGGGAAACACGTCTCGCGCTAACGGTTCAGCCTTTCGCAAACAGATGGCTCGGTACGGGTTCGTTCACGCCCAGCCCGAAGAAGGAGAGTGCCACTTCCGCCGCAATGTAACGAGGAACCAGCAACGCAGCTTGCGTGAGCAACACCCCGAAAGTCTCAGGCAGAATGTGTCTCGCAACAGGTAGAAATCAGATGCGCCGAAGCCACGTGCTGCCGAAACATAAGTTCTGGTTCGTGCACTGAGAGCCATTCCCCTCACGAGCCTCGCCGGGCGCGCCCATCCAATCAATCCAATCACACAGGTGAGCAGAAAGAATGTTTGAGCCGGACTCACGTGCAAGGGCAGAAATGCCCGCACTCCCAACAGGAAATACAGCCACGGCAAAGAGAGGAACAGTTCAGTCGTTCCCATCAGCGCCTCGTCCATCCACCCACCGTAATAACCGGCGATCACGCCCACCATGCTGCCAACAACAAGAGTGAAAGCGGTAGCCACAATACCGGCCGCGACGGAAATCTGACCGCCGTACAAGACACGGGAAAACTCATCCCGGCCGAGCGCGTCGGTTCCGAATAGCGGGCATTTCTCGGGGCTGTCGACTCCGAATAGGTGCACGTTGCTTTCGAATAGACCAAGGAATCTGTAGCTGTGGCGTTACACTAACATTCCACTTGGTACAAAGACCGGTCAGGTCAGCGCCGTTCTGACCCCGTGAATTCTTCGCTCCGGGATTCGCCGCTGGCTCTCGAACGATTGTGACCGCGCACGCAGGCCGCCGCTTGCAGTTGCGAAACCGCGCGGCAAGTGCATGTGACTTCCGCGGGCACGCTGAGCCTCTTTGAGCATTAGCAGGCTACTCGTGCATTAAGGGTATTCCAGCTTCGCTTCCACGACTCGCAAGTACAATGCTTTTGCATCATCCAACAATCGCACCGAATACGCGCTAACGAATTCTCTGCGACAGCCCACTAGTGCCTGATCGCGATGGTGGTGGCTTCGATATTCCAGCCCTCCACTACCAGTTCCACGGGTCCTTTGAGGGCGATTTTACTGAGGTAGCGCGCCGTGACTGTTCTCGATTCGCCGGGCATAAGGGTCACGTAATTGTCCTCCCACAACACAGGCAGAATTTCCTCTGCTGACCCGGATGTGCGGATTCCCACATGCACTTGAAAGGCAAGACCTTTCGATGGATTGAGCAAGCGTACGCGAACCTGGTCGTTGGCAGCGGTCTTTTCGATTGCGGCCGAGGCTTCGAGTTTGACGCGGGGCAGTTTGTTCAGCGCGGTCAGATCTTCGAACGTCTTCACCGGAGTGAAGGCGGAATCGGGCGTGTTGTCCCAGTCAATCACAGCCAGCTTGGCGGGCAGCCAATAGAAGTTCGAGCTGACTTCCTTGCCAGCGGAGTCAGTGAGCGCGAGCTTCAGAAAATAGACGGGACTTGGTGCTTGGGCAGAAAAGTCCGGTAGAGTCAGCACGGTTGTCGAGCTGTCGGGCCCGGCGTCTGCCTTCACCTCGCGTGAGAAAAGCTTCTGCAGGGTGAAGTCAAACGCCTGCGCGCTGACCGTCAACCCGGCGGCGGATTGTTGACTGGTGTTAATCACGGCCACGCCGTGGTCATCATAGGAATACTGAACATGGATCGGCTCGCAGGCCTTTCTGGTGCCGAAATAGCCGCCGGCTGGATACATGTAGTAGTCATAGAGGTGCCAGTAAGTCGATGGCCAAGCGTTATTCAACGTCCACTGAATCACGCCGGTGGAGGTGTACTTGTTGCGTCCATAGGCTTCGAACATGGCGCGCTCTCCGTCATAGGCAATGGCTTGCGCTTTGCGAAGATAGTCTTCGAGGCCTGACGGTGGGCCATAGGTCGCGTTCATCGCTTCGTTGAAACGGCTCAGGTCTTTGAAGCGTTCCCCGGCGCCGTGAAAATTCCAGAAGTCGTCGACAGGCCAGAGGTGCTCTTTGGGCAGCATCTTTTTCAGGCTTTCCAGAGGAGGAATCGCCGGCCCGGGCCCGGTTTCGGTGTTGTAACCCCAGCCGCCTCCCCACTTCGATTTATCCTCCAGCCAATAGGACGGAGGCTCGTAGTCATAGGGACCGGTCATCTTCACACCGGATTTTCCTGTCAGGGTGGTGGATTGGTCCGACGCCGAATTCACAACCGGATTCGGCCAGCCCACCTGCTTTTCGACGTCAAGATAGGCCTGCTCCACGTCCGGCGGAGGCGGGCCATCGCTGCCATTCAACCAAGTCAACATGCTGGGGTGCGAGCGCATCTTGAGCATCTCGGTGCGCAATGAGTCGGTCGCGATATCGAGTGTACCGGGCAACCATTTATCCCACTGTTCCCAAACATCACAGCAACACCAGCCAGCCATAATCAGAATGCCGTATTCATCGGCGAGGTCGTAGAACTCGTCGGTTTCGAGTTGGCCTTCCTGCCTGATGGCATTCAGGTGCATCTCGCTGACATACTCGAAATGAGCTTTGTATTGCTCGTGGGTCATGGGACGCAGCAACATGTCGTGGTCCCAGGCGCCGCCGCGGATCAGGATTGGCTTGCCGTTGACCTTGAACAGCCGGTAGGTCTGCGGCGTCAACACAGAAGTCACCTCGCGGATGCCGAAGCGTACGGCGCTTTCATCTGAGGGCTCGCCGTCCACGAGGAAACGCATGGAGAGCCGATGCAGAGTAGGCGTTCCCATTCCCGCTGGCCACCAGATTTTCGGATCCTTGATTCGCAGCTGCGGGTATTGCTCTGGGGTAAACGTGGCGGAGATCTTCTGGTTTGGCTGCAATTGAACCTTCTGTTCAAGTGAATATCGTCAAATGCGGCTTCCAAGACACCGTCGACTGGATGGTCGGCCGCATTCTGAAGTTCGGCCCTGACCGTCAACTCGGCCTGCTTCAGAGAGTTGTCGGCAAAGTGCGTCATCACTGCCGGGTAGCGCACGCTGACTGGGCCACTAACGCTCAGGGATGCGTCGCCCCACAAGCCCATATTCTTGTCTGGAGGCGTA
>JBELAC010000326.1:0-6169 GCA_049509215.1 Terriglobales bacterium | reverse complement strand
CAGGCATGGTTCTACCGCCCCGATTATGGCGAAGACGGCGAAGTCTTCCTCATGTTCAGCAATAAGGACGGCAATTCCAGGCGCCGCATTTATGAAATGCACACCGGTCGCCAGATTGGCGAGATCCTGCAGCGCGAAGGCAATTATCGCCAGGCATTTCCTGAAGACCTTACCGACACCGCATTGCGCCTCAATGGTCACTGGGAAGAAACGGAAATTGACGAAGAGTGGGGAACGGAAATTCCCTCGAATGCTCTCGACGCTCTATTGAAGGATCTGCTGGCCATCCAGCGCGAACACCGCACATCGCACAAACCTGCGTCGCCGGCGCAACATACTACCGCCAGCTGAGCTTGCGGAAATCCCGAAGTTTTCTTCCTGATTCTTGACTTTGCGGGAAACGCAGCCCGCGATCCCAAACTGCGGTAAGATGTCTCGCAAGTGAGGTGAGTCTTGTCCAGCGATCGCGTTGTCCCATCTCCGTCCCGCCGTTCTTTTCTCGGGCTGTCTGCCGCCGCTTCTGCTGCTTTCGCGCTGCGCTATGTGGGCGAACCGACGCTGGCACGCGCTGCACGACACGCGAAAATGGGAGATGGCGTGATGATCGATGCCAACGAGAATCCGCTGGGACCCTGCCAATCGGCGCGCGATGCGGTCATCGAAATCGCCCCGCACGGTGGACGCTACTCCGACTGGCTGACCGACGATCTCGTCAAACAGCTTGCCGAGTCGCAAGGTGTGAAGCCGGAATATGTTCGCGTCGCTGCCGGCTCGACCGGGCCTTTGCATGACGCCGTTGCTGCGTTCACTTCGCCGCAGCGCAGCTACGTAACCGCCGATCCCGGCTACGAGGCAGGAATGTTTACCGCGGCAGCCGTGAAGGCGCGCGTCGTTAAGGTGCCGCTCGCGAAAGACTACAGCCACGACGTGCGCGCCATGCTCGCCGCTGCGCCGGATGCCGGACTTTTCTACATTTGCAATCCGAACAATCCCACCGGTTCGGTGACCGGCCGGTCCGACATCGAGTACCTCGTGGCGAACAAGCCGAAAGGTTCGATCGTGCTGGTTGACGAAGCCTACATTCATTTCTCCGACACCGAGTCGGTGATGGATCTCGTGAAAGCCGACAAAGATATTCTCGTCCTCCGCACTTTCTCGAAAATTTACGGCATGGCCGGCTTGCGTTGCGGAGCCGTCTTCGGAAAGCCCGCGCTTATTGAGAAAATCGAAAACTACGGAGGCTGGAATTTCATGCCGATCACCGCAATGGTCGCGGCTTCTGCCAGCTTGAAAGACGCGCAACTCGTGCCGGAGCGCAAACGCATCAACGCCGGAATCCGAAGCGACGTATTCGCCTGGCTCGACCGCAACGGATATTCCTATGTTCCGTCGCAATCCAACTGCTTCATGCTCGACACCAAGCGCGCCGGAAAAGAAGTAATCGATGCCATGGCCAAGCAGAACGTGCACATCGGCCGCATCTGGCCCGTGTGGCCGACCTATGTGCGCATCACCGTCGGCACAGCGCCAGAGATGGAGCAATTCCAGACGGCGCTGAAGAAAGTGATGACCGGCGCGGTGACAGCGAGCGTTTCGCCGAGGCGCATGTTCCGCAACGAATTGCCACATCCATGCTGACAGTCGTTCTCCGGCTAGCGATTGGCACGCCGGAACTGAAGTCCACGGGGTAGTGTCACCCAACCGACGGTAGTCTTGCCGGAGTGCTGCTGTCTGTGAGTTTTAGCACCCATCCAAACCGCTAGGGCGTTACCTTAAACACGACGCCCGCGCCCTGATTCTCGACGAACTGACCGCCCCCGTACGTCGTGCCGTAAAGGACGCCTTTGCTGTCGATGATCACGCCAGCTATGGGATAGGCACCATCCGCGCAGGTCGCTCCAGGGCAAAAGCTGTACAGCACTGTCTCAGTGCCGCCTGGGCTGAGCTCGAAGACCGTGCCCGCGCCGTTGGCACCACCATGGTAGGTTGTCCCGTATAGATTCCCATCGCTGTCCATCACCACACCCGCCTCAGGCCGCTCGCCGTCCAGGCCTGCGAAGGTGTGTAGGACGGTCTCGGTCCCGCCCGGGCTGACCTGGAATACCTTTCCGTCGCCGTTTGCGCCACCCGAAAAGGTTGTCCCGTAAAAGTTTCCTTCCTCGTCCATGATCAGCTGGCCGTTTGGATAATCGCCGTCCGCGAAATTGTAAAGCACGGATTCATGGCGCTTCCGGCTGACCTCAAACAACGAGCCATAGCCACCGGTGCTGATCCCGTAAAGGTGCCCCTTCTTGTCCCTGATCACGCCTCCCTTAGGCTCGCCACCATCTGTACAGGTCCACCTGTCGAGGCAAAAGCTGTAGAGCACGGTTCCGATGCCGCTCGGGCTGATCTTAAACACGGTGCCGTCGGAGGAATCTTGGTTCCCGCCGTTGAAAGTCGTCCCATAAAGATTCCCCTTCCGGTCCATGACGACGGGGCCCGAGGGGTATTCCCCGTCCGGACAATCGCGATCAGCGCAAAAACTGTACAGCACAGTCTCGGTTCCGCCGGGGCTAAGCTTATAGACCATGCCGTAGCCGTGCGCGCCACCATTGGGAGTTGTCCCGTAAAGATTCCCCGCCTTGTCGATGATGAGTTCGGACGCAGGGTAAGCGCCATCCGTGCAGTAGGCTTCAGCGCAAAAGCTGTATAGCACCATTTCAGTACCGCTTGGGCTGAGTTTGAAGACCGTGCCGAAATTATTCGCACCGCCTCCAACAGTTGTTCCGTAAAGATTCCCATCCTTGTCCATGACCAGGCTCGCTTCGGGCTGAGCGCCGTCCACGCAGTTTGGCTGAGAGCAGAAGGTGTAAAGCACGGTCTCGGTTTGCGCGGCGCACGGGCGCGACGCGATAAACAGTAATAAAGAACAAAAGGCCAACGCGGCCGCGCCGCGCCTGTTAATACCTGAGAAACGCATAACCAACCTCCTGCCACTTAGGCTGTTTGTCTAGCGCGCGGGGGCTCTGCGTGAAGGGGCGCACATATGTTGAGGGGCGCTAGCCGCCGGTTCCCTCCGCACCAAATCTACGTTTTTGGAGTATAGACTCATTTCGCAGCTCGAGCCATAGCCCGGCCAGCTAGGTCAGAGCAGATGTTGTGACTATTTCAAAGCCCTTTCGGACTGGCTGACCCAAGAATCTCGAAAGAGGATGTCTACTAGTCAATTGTCGACCGACTGTTGGGTGGACGAGCCATGTAACATCGCTGCATGCCGAAAACAGATGCCCCTGCTTCACGCTTGTCCTTGCCCTGTGTAACCCTCGCCCCGCGCGGCATCGCTCGCCTCAAAGCAGGACATCCCTGGGTTTATCGCTCCGACATCGCCTCTGCGGAAGGCGTTGCGTCCGGCGCAATGGTACGCGTCGAAGACCATCGCGGGAAATCTTTTGGCACAGCCCTCTACAGTTCTTCGTCGCAAATCGCGGTGCGCATGATCGCCGATGACAAAGTCGAGATAGCTGATCTCCCCGTTCTCGTCGCCGAGCGTATTCGCGCGGCCATCGCGTATCGCAAGCAGTTTGTTGCCAATACGGATGCCTATCGCCTCGTCTTCAGCGAAGCCGACTTCCTGCCCGGACTCATCATCGATCGCTATAACGACGTTGTGTCGATCCAGATTCTCACCCAGGCGATGGACGCCGAACCCGTCCGCGGAGCGGTGGTCGAAACGCTGGTTGAAGAACTTAAGCCAGCGGGAGTCGTCGAACGCGTCGATGCCCGCATTCGCGATCTTGAACAACTACCGGCTCGCGACTCTGGCCTGCTCTGGGGCAAGAAGAGCTCGACGATCATTTCGATGAATGCCGATGAAAGTGCGGAAAGGAAAACTGGAAAAGGGAAAAGTGAACGAGACGCGGGCGCCGTCCGCTTTCACTATGACGCCCTCGAAGGCCAGAAAACCGGGGCCTTCCTCGATCAGCGTGAGAACTATGCCGCCGCCGCGCAGTATGCTCACGGCAAGGCGCTCGATGTCTTCTGTTATCAGGGAGGCTTCGCGCTCCATCTCGCGCCGAAGTGTTCGAGCGTCACCGGGGTAGACAGCTCGCGACCCGCTCTCGAAATGGCCGACAGGAACGCCGCCCTCAATGGCCAGCTTCTAAACGGAAAAGAGATCGAATGGATCGAGGGGAATGCCTTCGACCTGCTCCGCGATTATGCCGGCCACGGCCGTGAGTCGGGTCACAGATATGACACCGTTGTCCTCGACCCTCCGGCCTTCGCCAAGACCAAGCGCGATCTCGACAAAGCCCGCAGCGGCTACAAAGAACTCAACCTGCGCGCGCTGAAGATGCTCGGCCCCGGTGGAGTTCTTGTCACCTGCTCCTGTTCCTTCCACGTCAGTGCCGCCGATTTCCTCGAAGTCGTAGCCGATGCCGCCCGCGATGCCCACAAATCGCTTCGCCTTCTGGAAAGCCGCACCCAGGCAAAAGACCATCCAATTCTGCCCAATGTCCCCGAAACGAGCTATCTCAAGTGCATGATATTTTATGTAAGTAATTGATAATAAAACAAATTGTGTACTTGACAATACTACACTCATATTTTATTATTTCCTGACGCTAATGACGGCGTACGAGAGCAATCGCTGCTCTCATCAGATTTCCAAAGTAGGAGAATTCAAGCTATGACGATGATTACCCGTTGGGACCCGTTTCGCGAATTCGTGACCTTGCAGGACCGCATGAACCGTCTGTTCCGCGACTCGCAGGGACAGGAGGAAGCGCTCACCACCACGACCTTTGCCCCGCCGGTTGACGTCTACGAAGACGAGCACAACATCACGCTCAAGATCGAAGTGCCCGGAATTGACGAGAAGAACATCGACGTCCGAGTCGAGAACAACACGCTGACCGTTCACGGCGAGCGCAAGTTCGAGAAGGAAGAGAAAGAAGAAAACTATCGCCGGGTCGAGCGCCAGTATGGCAGCTTCACCCGCACCTTCACTTTGCCCCAGACCGTCGACTCGGAGAACATCCAGGCCGACTACGACAAGGGTGTGCTGAAGGTAAAGCTGGCCAAGAAGGCCGAAGCCAAACCGAAGCAGATCAAAGTAAACGTCGGCAGCGAGAAGACGCTGGAGTCGAAGGCGCCAAGCAAAGCTGCGTAGGAGAAACTTGATCGCTGTAAACTTGACGGGAGGCGAGAACAGCGCCTCCCGTTTTGTTTGCGTACCGAGGAAGGGTTTCGATGGATGGCAGAACACCTGTATAGATTTCGGTCGACGAAGTATTTATTGGGTGAGAAGTATCAAGAACTTGATAGACAGGAGATTTACTTCCCTTCCTTGAAAGAGCTAAACGATCCCATGGAGGGGTTTATGGATCTGTTCTGGTCAGGCGACAAGATCGTATGGACAAATCTCCTGAGGCATTATCTCCTTTGTCTGGATCGTGTTTACATTCAATTTATGCTGAACGGCAACAGTGCGGCCATTGATCTCGCCTCCATACCTGTAATGCAGACTGAGAACGATCTGCCCACTCAAAAGTGCAAGGATGGGTACAAAGAGATTTGCGACCGATTCTTTAGCACTCCGTCCGTTGCAGAATATGCAGAAACACTGCCTTCTCGGAAAAGCCCCGTACGGCGCGATGAACTCTGCGTCCATTTAAGAACATTGCACTATGAGGCACTCAGCGCGATTGTTGCGGCCTATCGACATCTTGGGTTAATGACTGACGGACCAGCAAGCGACACTCTGCGCGCTTTATGCGAGAAGGTGCCTCCTTTACCGCAAGTAATCGCTCTTACTAATCGTCTTGAGGAAAGTCACCCGGATGTTCCAGACGGTTCAGACCAGCTATACGCGGGGGTAAACAGAGCATCGATGCAGGGAAATCTGATAACGAAATACAACAGTCCCTTATCTTCCAACGATCACAATCGTGCGTTCATTTTTCTGGATTTCCCCACCCAGTACGTTGAGGCGTTGGAACAAACGCTTTATATCGACTGGTACACAGCATGTTTTTCGGGGAATTGTGTCAATTCCTCGATGTGGGCAAACTATGCAGACAAACATAAAGGCGCTTGCCTGAAATTCAAAACAGGGACCAATGCTGGGAACCCTACCCTGTCCTTGTATGGGATTACAGGGTGGCGCGGCAGCAAGAACCCGCCCGCG
>JBELAC010000325.1:0-10088 GCA_049509215.1 Terriglobales bacterium | reverse complement strand
TCCCGACCTGCTCGTGGCCAACGTTTGTGCCAGCGGCAGCAATTGCTCGAATGGCAGCGTTGGGGTGCTATTGAACATCAACGGCGGCGGCACATTTCAAGGGGCAATCACGTACAACGCTGGCGACCAGAACGCCTATTCAGTTGCGGTAGCGGACCTGAACGGGGACAACAAGCCGGACCTGATCGTGGCGAACGAATGCGCCAGTGGCAGCAATTGCTCAAATGGCAGCCTGGACGTGCTGTTGGGCAACGGCGACGGCACGTTTCAAGGGGCGGTCAGCTATCCCTCGGGCGGATATCACGCCGTTTCCGTTGCGGTGGCGGATGTCAATGGAGACGGCCATCCCGACCTCCTCGTCGCCAACATGTGTGCCGGCAGCAGCAATTGTGCGAACGGCACAATCAGCGTGCTGTTGGGCAATGGCGACGGCACATTTCAGGTGGCGGTTCCCTACAACTCCGGCGGCGAGTATGCCTATTCGATTGCGGTAGCGGATGTGAATGGCGACGGTCATCCTGATCTGTTGGTGGCAAATGAGTGTCAAACTTACGCCAGTTGTGGGAACGGTGGCGGGGTGAGTGTGTTGCTGGGCAACGGCGACGGCACATTCCAGGTGCCGGTCAGCTACAACTCCGGCGGCTATGAGGCGTATTCGATTGCAGTGGCAGACGTGAATGCGGATGGTCATCTCGACCTGCTCGTGGCGAACTCTTGTGCCAGCTTCAGCGACTGTGAGAACGGCGGCGGGGTCAGCGTATTGTTAGGCAACGGCGACGGCACGTTTCAAGCTGCCGTCAGCTACAGCTCAGGCGGGTACCAAGCTGTGGCAGTGGTGGTGGCAAATGTCACCAACAAGGTTAGCAATCCGCCCGCCTTGCTAGTGGCGAATCAATGTGCCAGCAGTACCAATTGCTCGAACGGCAGCCTAGGAGTGCTGTTGGGCAATGGAGACGGTACCTTCCAGCCGGCGATCATCACTTCAACACCCGAATTCAGCATGGGTCAAATTGCAGTTGCTGATTTCAACGGGGACGGCTTCCTCGATGCTGCGATCGGCAGCGGGACCGTCTTGCTTCTGGGCAACGGAGACGGTACTTTCCAGACGCCTCTCAGTCTCGGCGCTAGCGGCAACGACATCGCAGTCGGAGACTTCAACAATGACGGCAGGCCAGATCTGGCGGTTGGTGGTGTGACCATTCTGCTCAATATTTTGCCCGCTGTAACTTCTTCCGTGAACCCAGTCGGTGTCGGCCAGAGCGTTACGTTTACGGCCACAATCTCGTCCGGTCGAGGCAACTCCCCGAAGGGCACGGTGACGTTCTTTGATAGTGGAAGCGAGATTGGCACCGGCTCTATTGCCAGTGGACATGCGCAGTTCACGACTTCCTCGCTCGGCACCGGCTCGCACTCGATTACCGCGGCATATGCGGGAGATGGGCGCTATCAACCGAGTCCTTCCGCACCCCTGAACGAAGTCGTGACCTCCAAGCTAGTGGCGACGAGGACAAAGGTCACGACTTCAGGATCGCCCTCGCGAATCCACCAGCCAGTTACCTTTACTGCCACAGTGAGCTCGGCGCATGGATCGATTCCGAATGGCGAGATCGTCACCTTCTACGATGCAACCGCGTCGATTGGCACCGGAACAACGGCAGGCGGGGTTGCCACTCTAACCACATCCTCGTTATCGGCAAAAACACATACCATCAAAGCAACCTACGCCGGAGACCATACTTTCAAGACCAGTTCGGGCACTGTGAAGCAGGTGGTCGAGCGCTATCCTTCGACGACTACGCTCACGTCGAATCCGAATCCCTCAACTTCGGGCGAGTCTGTGACCCTGACCGCGACCGTGAGCTCCGGCGCCCCAGGCGGAGCGACCGGCACGGTCACGTTCAAGAACGGCAGCACCACTCTGGGAAAGGCAACGTTGAGTTCTGGGACAGCCACCATAAGCACAACCAAGTTGCCGGTCGGCACTTTGACGATTACCGCGGACTACAGCGGGGATGCGGAGTCCACCGAAAGTTCGGGCTCGGTGAAGCAGGTGGTAAACAACTGAGAGCGAATCTTGTTGTGATCAACATCACAAACGGTAGTGATAGGAGCTACACCCAACCCTGCTTCAATTGAATTCCAATAACTCCATTGCAGGTGGGGTAGATGCGATCCCGGCCCATATCCATCTCAGAAGCTCGTCCTTTGCGACCGTGCGCGTTGCTGGCGTCGACTCAACCCTTGTCTGCTGTCGGTGGCGGCTTGCGCGATTTTGCTGCTTTGGGTGAGGGAGAAGGCTCATCCGCGATCCTCTCGTTTAAAGCTGACACTGTTGTCACACCCCCTTTCGGTCGCGGAGACATTCTGATACAACGACTTAAGCAACTGTTGAGAATTCTTACGCTCCCTTTCAAAGCGGCGACCATCGTGCAGGAGAACCTTCCGGAGAAACACGTGAGCACCCTCCCCCAATTCGAAAACCAAGTTCGGAATACGCATCTGCAGGTTGCAATAATCTCTCGTCCCTCGCAGCAAAATCTTCTCCTGAAAATCCTGCTTCTTCTGAGTTTTACGCTGCTCTGTAGATTGCAGCTTTTCGGCGCGATCCATCCTGTGCCGCTCGATCCGAAAACCGACTCAGCCAAATGTCTTGAGTGTCACGAGGACAAGAGCAAGGGCAAAGCGGTTCACTCCGCTATTGCGATGGGTTGTTTGAGCTGCCATGAAATCCGCGCCACCAAAGAGACAACCCGCGTCAAGCTGACCACCGCTACCCCTTACAAGGTCTGCCTGACCTGTCACAGCGACAAGGACGCCACGCAGATCAAGGGAAAGGTCCACCCGCCGGCCGTTCGTGACTGCATGACCTGCCACGATCCTCACACTTCTGCGAACAAAAATCAGCTGTTGAAGGCCACGTCGGGAGAGAAGAAAGATAATCTCTGTCTAACTTGTCACACACAGGGTCTGAATGTTCCAACGGGTGGAAGCCGTCATGCTGCTCTCGACATGGGCTGCGACACCTGCCACACGACGCACAAAACGGGTGAACGCGGCAAGCGCGAATTCGATTTTCACCTGACCAAAGACGCTCCTGCGCTCTGCCTCGATTGTCATGATGTGAAGGAAGACAAGTTGGTCAAGGCACACCAGGGGCAGCCGTTCGAAAAAGCTGATTGCCTGTCTTGCCACGATCCGCATCAATCGAAATCGCCCAAGCTGATGCAGGCATTTCTGCACAATCCCTTTGAATCGAAATCGTGCGATACGTGCCATCAACCGGCCAAGGATGGGAAGGTTGTCCTCACTGCGGCTACGGCCAAGGAAGTATGTGTCACGTGTCACTCGGATAAGGCCGAGCAGATCGAAAAGGCAAAAGTCCAGCATCCGGGTGCGGCGGGCGACTGCACTGATTGCCACGATCCGCACGCCGGCCGCTCGCCTGGATTTCCCAAACCTGACTCGGTTTCGGTTTGCCTGGGCTGTCACAATGACCAGGCCGAACAAGGCAAGAAGGTGCATGCCCACCAGCCTGCATTCGAGCAGGGTTGCGCGACTTGCCACGACCCACATGGCAACAGTAACGAGCATCTGCTTAGGGTCGCGAAGGTCAATACGCTGTGTCTGGAGTGTCACGGTCCCGACGCCAAGCCGAAGAAGCTGGAGAGCGAACACCTGGTCGCCATCTTCGACGGCACGGTGAAATTGCCGGAAGACTACTTCAGGAAAGTGCCAATTATTCCCCTGAAGTTCGGCGCGGGTCATCCAGTGGAGCGCCATCCCGTGTCAGACTTAGTGGACCCGAACAATCCGAGCAAAGTCCTGAAGACGATGACTTGCCTGACCTGTCATCAGCCCCATGCTTCGGCACAGCCCGACTTGCTCGTTAAAGATCAGGCCAATAACCAGGCGTTTTGCAAGAGCTGTCACAAGGGTCTGATTGGTTCCGGAACTGCGTCCGGAACAGGAGGAATGTAGCCATGTCTGTCCAGCCCAGGTGGGCGCGCAGAAACACGATTCCGGTATTGCTGGTGGTGACGTTGGTTTTGACCGCGGCCATTCCATTGGCTTTTGCTAAGAAGAAGAAGGAAGCTCCGGCTCCCGCAGCACCTACCGGCCCTCTTGCGCCCGATTTCCGGAAAGTGGTTGTATTTCCGCCCGCGCCTGCCATTGCGCGTGTGAAATATCTGGATTACTTCTCTGCCGAATTGCCAGAACTCCCCTCGGCCAAGAAGGAGAAACCGAAGCAGTCCTGGATGGACCGCATGGCAGGCGTGGATCCTAACGCCAAGAACAATCCTGATGCGCCGAAGAGGCGATTTCAGTTGCTGACCCCGTACGGGGTGGCAGTCGATTCCAAGGGACGACTCTACGTGGCGGATACCAAGGTTGGGGCCGTTTTCGTCTTCAACACGGAAAACGATGACCTCGAGTTAATAAAGCATGGCACGCACGCTAGGTTTGGGGAAATCTTTGGCTTGGCTATTGATGACAACGATGACTTGTTTGTTTCCGACGGGCAACTCCATCACGTTCTTGTCTTTAATGCCAAACATGAATTGCAAACAAGTTTCGGCGACGACGACATGCAGGATCCGAATGGGATCGCCATCGACAAAGAAAACCGGTTCCTTTATGTCGCGGATACGGGGCTGGACCAAGTTCTCGTCTACGATGCCGACAGCCACCGGCTTCTCCGCCGTATCGGGACAACCGGTAAAAATCACACTCTCACCGATCCAGGGAACTTCTCCAAGCCCACCAACGTCGCCGTCGATAATGATGGCAATCTCTACGTCTCAGATACATGGAACGACCGGATTGAGGTTTTTGACGCGGACGGGGTATTCATCCGAACCTGGGGCAAGAACGGCGATGGTCCCGGCGAATTCGCGCGGCCCAAAGGGATTGCAATCGACTGCGATGGCCACGTCTGGGTCGCTGATGCAATGCTGAACAGGATTCAGGTATTTACCAGTGATGGCCGCTACCTGCTCGGAATGGGTGGATTCGGCATTCTGCCTGGACAATTCCAGGCGCTTACCGGCCTGACGATTGATAAGCAGAACCGTGTCTTTACTTCCGAGCAGATGCTGGGGCGCGTACAGATGTACCGCTACGTCACAAATGCCGAGGCCAGAGCTGAATTAGAACGCCGGCAGGTGGAACTTGATAAGAAAGCGGCAGACCGTGACGCAGCGGCGACAAAGCCTCCGGAAGGGCAGTCGTCTGCGGCCACGAAATCAGCTGCCGATGCAAAGCCAACCGCGGATACAAGCACTCCTTCGCCGTCGCCTGAAACAAGCGCGCCTCGAAAGGGAGCGATGAAGTTACCCGACGCGCCGGTGCCCCCGCAGCCGGAGAAAACCACTCCGCCCAATCATTAGGTTGTGGTGACTGACACCGGACTTGGGAGCGATGGCAGGTTGCGCAGCTCGCAGCCAGCAAAGTGGAGGCCAGATTTCGGGTGGTGTCTGAAATTTCAGCCACTACCAGATTTCGTTGCTTGCAATCTTGTAAAGTCAAACACTTAGCGTTTCACCCTCATGCTTTCCCCTCCGAAGGCGTAAATCGCTCGAGGCTTTCCTGCCCTGGTCGCCTGCTTGGAGACATTTCAGCTCGCTATCCCTAGTCGTTTCTCGAGATGAGAGGACTGGCGCACCCTCTAACGTTACTTGCGTGATTTCACCAAACGGGTGGGGGGGAAGGCCCAATTGGCGTTGGGACGACCGGTATGTTGAGAATTACAACAGTTCACAATGTGACATTAACTCATTCTATGGCAATAATTTACAGGGAGTTGCAAAAATTGTCAGCCATGTATGGCTACGGTGAGGATCGTGCACATAGGAGTGTGGCTATGGTGTACCAGCTTTCAACCCGTTCAGCTCAGGATTCTGCGGCGCAGTCTCGCCGCCCACGAGTTTTGGTTTCCTCATGGAAGCCAATTGCATTGCCTCGAGGTAGCAAGAACACGCAATACGTAGCAAGAAATACGAGTACTTGTTCCAAACTTAAAGGATGTGCACATTCAATGGAGGTCTCATCAATGAAGAAGTTAGCGTTATTGGCACTCTTTGTCGCTCTGGTCGGCGCATTGGCTTCGGCTCAGATCATCAGCGGCAACACAGCTTACATTCCCACAGTTGACGTCCAGGGCGCGCACGAAAACGGCGGCCGTGGCTGCGCGGGCTGCCATGCTCCGCACAGCGGCGGACGCGGTTCAGGCGGCAACATCATCAGCGGCAGCGCTGCTTATACGGGCGCCGGCACTGCTGAAGGTGACACTGGCCTGTGGGGCACCGACACCAACCCGATCGAGACTGGCTATGCCTCGATCACATTCGACGGTTCTTATCCAGTTACCCTGGCGGGCTTGACCTGGTCCAGCGGCTCCCTCTACACGGGCGTTGCGACTTGCCTAAGCTGCCATGACGGCAACGTCTCCAAAGGCGCAATGATGAGCGGTCAGGCTTACGAGCAAGCATTTGGCCTGCTGAACTTCACATCGCAGATCGCAAACCGCCCGTATGCTAACGCGGTCGCGATCTACGGTCCGAACCCCATCCCGACGCTGCTCGGCAACGACGGCGGCGTGGCTGGCGATTATGCCAACGATCACCCGGTGGGTCTGGCTGCGAACATCGGCGCGGTTGCCGCGGCTGCTCTGGGCAACGGCTTGGTTGGCACAGTTGTTAACGGCAAAGTAACGTGGAGCGTCACCGCTTCCACGACATATGCCCAGTTCGTTTCGAACTATGGCATTCCAGCGATCAGCTCGACGGCAATGCCGACGGGCGCGACGGCTGCGGGTCAGGCGTATGTGGTCTGCACAACTTGCCACAATCAACACGTACAGAACGTCTACGGCGGCGGCGGGCACGGCGTGGTTTCAATCGCCGGACTCCCGACCTCGGCGAAATTCCAGACGATTTTCTACGTGAACGGGCCGTACAATCCAGCAGCTTGGTACGATCCGACGCACGTTCCCTCCACCAACCGGTTCTGCCTGCAGTGCCACTTCTCGCACTCGAGTGAGTACTACGGCGCAACCACAGTAGGAACCGCGTTCTAGCTAGCTTGTTCTTATGAGCAAGGGGGAGAGGATTCCTCTCCTCCTTGTTTTTTTTCCCCGAGTCAGAAGTCAGATTGAAGAAGCGACCGGTCACTTCTTCAATCTGACTTCTGACTTTTGGCTTGCAATTGCTTATGTTTGGGGCTTTTCGCGAGTTCAAGTGCGGGAGAAGGCCCATTGTGATTGCAAGAGGGCGCTTCCGGTGCCTCAGAGGGGCCGAAGCTGACAAGACAACCCGCTTGTTTACAGCGAGTTACATCCGACGTGACAAATGGCAACATCCAGCTCAAAAGGTCGAACTCGTGCACATGAAGCAGTGATACGTCTTCGAATAGACGGGGTGAAATCATGAAGTTCTTGTTTATTGCTGCCGTGCTTGGCGCGGCAATTATTCCGGCGTGGGCGCAAGTTGCCTCCCACACGACAGCCATGTCTCCCACGGCAGCCAATGCCGTCGTGCCGACAAGTGTAACCCCCGGTTCGAGCTTGCAAGTGACGGGGAAGACAGTGGCGATCATAAACGGATCGGTGCTGACCGACCGCGACCTCTTGCGCGAGATGTACACGATGTTCCCATATGCGCGGCAACACAACGGGTTTCCGAAGGGCCAAGAAGCGGAGATCCGGCGAGGCGCGCTGAAGATGATCGAATATGAGGAACTGGTGTACCAGGAGGCGGAGCGCCGCAAGATAACGGTTCCGGCGGCGCAGGTGAACAAAGCGTTGGCCGCGTATCGCGGCCAGTTTCCGGGCGACGAGGAATTTGAAGAATATCTGAAGGCGGAGATGGGCGGCTCGGAAGACCGGCTGCGGCAGCAGGTCCGGCGATCGCTGCTGATCGACAAGATGCTGAAGCTTGAGGTCGAGGACCGATCCAAGGTCACCGAGGCCGAGGCGCGCGCGTATTACGAGAGGAACCCGAAGCAGTTTCATCACGAGGAACTGTTCGCATTCCAGACGATTTCGATCATGCCGAGTGCGGATGCGAGTGCGGAAGTGAAGCAGAAGGCACGCGAGCGGGCGGAAGACGCGCTGAAGCAGGCGAAGGCGACCAAGAGCTACCAGGATTTTGGATTACTGGCAGAGAAGATTTCGGAAGACGATTACCACGTGAACATGGGCGATCACCATCTCGTGGCGCGGGAGAAGTTGCCGCCGGAGATGTTAAAACAGGCGGTGGCCATGCAGCCGGGGCAGGTCAGCAGCCTGATTCAGGCGGGGAGTTTTTACCTCATTTTCCGTCTCTACTCTCACATCCCTGCCGGTCGAGTGGCATTTTCCGAGGTCAAAGACCATCTGATGTCAGATCTGCAAAAGACGAAGTACGACCGGTTGCGCGGCGAACTGGACAAACGGTTGCGGCTGCACGCAAAAGTGGAAGAGGTGTGAGGTTAAGGCGGATTGATGGGTCGTGAAAGAAGCGGAATCCGCACAGAGATGCGGAGTGAAGATCCGGGGAGAAGAGGCGGACAGCGAAGGGACAAGAAAAGCAAGTGTGGCGTCGATCCTCAATTTCGATATGCGCGATGTGCCTCCTGATACTGGCGGTACCGGCGGCTGCCCAGGTTGAGTTCGAGGGCACCACCATGAGGGCAAGCGGTTTCCTGAGCCTCGGATACGATGGTGACCTTCCCGGTGCAGGAGAGGGAGAGTCTGATCATGGACTGACGGTGGGCGGAACGGGAGATTTCTCAGGTTTTTACTACAACCCTAACTTTGTATCCTTTTCCGTGCAGCCCTACTATAACCGCTCGCAGGCAAATTCCGCGTCGGGTTCGCTGTTCAACAGCAGCGGCTATAACGGCAACGTCAATTTCTTTTCCGGGAGCCACTTTCCGGGCAGCATCAGCTTCTCGCAATCCTATGACAGCACGGGAATATTTGGGGTTCCCCAAACCACCGGCCTGGACACCAGAGGGAACGGCAAGAGCTTCGGTATCGGTTGGAGTGCCATACTCCCCGACCTCCCCAGCCTATCGGTTGGTTATTCGCGGGGTTCCGGATCGAGTTCCGTGCTGGGCAGCGACCAAGTTGGCAGCAGCGACACAAACACCTTTACCGTGCACAGCGGATATCGCCTTGCGGGTATGTCGATAGGAGGGGGCTTCATCCACTCGACGGTGAATTCGGATACTTCCGGATTCATGACAAGCAATGAGAGTCTAACCGCGAACTCGTCTTCCGATACTTATACCTTGAGTGCCTCGCGCGGATTCCCTACCGGTGGGTTTGGCTTAGGTTTCTCACGGTCGGTTTACTCGGACAACTATTCGGGGACTGCGGCTGGAGGGAGCAACGGCGTAACGGATAGTCTGTTCGCGACGGTTGGTGCCAAGCTCTGGAAGATACCTCTAAGTGGAAGCGTTAGTTATACGGACAACCTGGAAGGCAGTTTTGAACAGCAACAGCTCAGCGCTGGAGGACCGGTAGTCCAGTCGAGCCTCAGCCCCACATCTCGCCAATTGACAATGAATCTGAGCAGCTCAGACCAGATTCTGCCGCACATTTTTGTCACCGGTTTTGTGAGCCGCCAGGAGATATATATTGCGGGGACAAGTTCTGGGCTTACGCAAGTCGGGGCCAATGTCTCGGGCAATTTCGGCGAACGTTTTAAGGGCTTGACCCTAACCCTGGGATTCATTGACTCGGCGACCCAACAGGGAAACGTGGGTGGCTCAGCAGTAGCCATCGCCAACTACCGGCGCACTGTTCACGACTGGGAGTTTGAAGGCAGTTTTGTCTACAACCAGAGCGCTTCTACGCTGCTAGCGATTTACCAGACTTCCAGCCTGGCCTATGGTGGGTCGGTTCACCACAGGTTTTTCCGGCGCGTGTCATGGACGCTCGGCGGAGGCGGAGGGCGGTCCGGCTTTGTACAAACAGCAGGAGACCAGACGCGATCCGAGAGCATTAACAGTAGCCTGTCCGGTTTTCGTTGCAGCATTTCGGGCTCGTACGAGAAATCGGCGGGTACCTCGGTACTCACGGCCAACGGATTGGTTCCGGTGGGAAT
>JBELAC010000324.1:0-12804 GCA_049509215.1 Terriglobales bacterium | reverse complement strand
ACGGGGCTCGTTCATTTCCTTGGACCAGAAACGCACGCGTTCGACGGCGAGGTTGGCGCGCTCGGAAAGGCGGGCGACCTCGATCTGGCCGGGGGAGAGCGGCGCTTTCTCGAACGGCTCCTTGTGCATTCGCCGGCAGGCGGGCAGGAGCAACGTTGCCAGCAGTGTCAGCGCCCGCAGTCTCCAACGGTTCCTCACCGCGACACCTCACCGAACTTCTTGTTCGTTCCCAGTGGCAAAGCCGGCTTCCCGGCCGGCCAGTTTCTTGCGGATCACTTCTTCGATCCGCTCCAGGGTATCCAAGCTATGCACGTCGACTTCTCGAGGCATGAATTCAACTGCAAAGCGACTTTCAAGAAAATCGACGAGGCCGACCATGCCGATTGAGTCGATGAGGCCGCCGGTGATGAGGGGCATGGCGTCGTCGATGGTGGTCTGATGCACACCGAGCAGAACATTTTCAGCGATGAACTGCCGGACTGCTTTTTTGATGTCCCCGTTCTTGATCTCCCCGCTTTTGATGTCCATCGTCCAGTCCTTAGTCCGGTTCTTTTGCCATCTTGGCCAAGGTCAAGTAATCGATCTTGCCCCGGCTTCCCTTGGGTATGGCATTCAGAAATACAACGCGATCCGGCAACATATACGGTGGCAGTGTCCGCGCACAGTGGGCTTTGGCCTCGACCAAGGTGACGGCGCCGACAGAGCGGGCGCGGACAAAGGCAAGAATTGTGGTTCGCATTTTCCCGTCGTCGACAGCGACCGCCGCCGCCTCCAGTATATCCTCGTGGCGAGCGAGTGCGGTCTCGATTTCCCCCAGTTCAATACGGAAACCGCGGCGTTTCACTTGCCGGTCGAGCCGCCCTGCGAAAAGATAGTTGCCGTCAGGCGCGCGTGACACGCGGTCGCCGGTGCGGTAATAGCGTTTGCCCTCCACGGTCACGAACGCACGATGTGTGTCTTCAGGCCGGCCCCAGTATCCGCTCATCAGGGAGTCGCCACCAGCGAGCAACTGGCCGGTTGCCGCATCCACCGTCACCGTGGCGTAGGGGCAGGGTTGGCCAATAGGCAACGGTTGTGAGCCGTCGAAGTCGCGCGGCACGCGGAACCAGGTGACCACATTGGTCTCGGTCGGGCCGTAGAGGTTCGCGCAAACCGCCTGCGGGACTGCGGCCTGCAACCGCGCCACCTTGGGACTGGGAAAGACCTCCCCAGCGAAGAGGATGACGCGCAGACCGGGATAGTCGTGCTGCGCCAGGCGTCCCTCCTGTAGCATGCCGGCTAGGATAGACGGCACTGAATACCAGCAGGTGATGCGGGCCTCGCGCACGAACTGCACCAGGAAGCGCGGCATCCATACGATATGGCCGGGAACGAGAACGCAGGTTGCGCCGCATAAGGCCATATTGAAAATATCAAAGGTGGAAAGATCGAAACCCAGGGGCGACGGGCATGCGATGCGGTCCGTTGAACAGACTTGAAACTCGCGTGCGGTCCATCTTACAAAAGCGCTTACCGCGCAGTGGGAAAGGACGACTCCCTTCGGCCGGCCGGTGGATCCGGAGGTAAACAGAATAAGAGCTGGATCGCCGGCGTCAACCCTCGGCAACGAGTCTTCATTCGCAAGAGCAATGCTGGTAAGAACCGTTGGCGCCGGTTGCCAAGGGATGGTCACACCGGTCTGGCGATCGGTGATTCGCGGCGGGAAACTGTCACCCTTGATCACCAGCCGAGCCGAGCAGTCCGCCAAGGTTGTTTCGATTCGCTCCTTTGGCCATTGGGGATGGATAGGAACATAGATAGCTCCAGCAAGTAGGGACGCAAAAACAGAGACGATCGCTTCGGTAGTCTTCGGCAGCACCAAAGCTATACGATCCTGCTTTTGGATGCCGTGTTCGACGAACCGCAGGGCCAGCGCCGAAGCTTGCTCGAACAACTCGTGGAAAGAAGTGACCCGATCTTCTTCGACTACGGCCGGAGCGTCGGGCGTGGCCGCTGCCATGTGCCGAAGCCAGTGCGAGAGCAAATCGCTTTCAGGCTCGGGCAAGCGTCACCCCCCAGGTGAAACCGATCCCCGCGGAAGCGAACAGCAACAATTGTCCGGGCCTAATTCGGCCTTCGCGCCGCATATGCACATAATTGATGACGAGATCGCTGGCAAAGGTGTGGCCATACTCGGCCATGGGAGTTGGCGGCAGGCTGCCCTTGGGCAGTCCCAACATCTTGCGGAAACCCTCGCGGTCGCGGAGGCTAATGTTGGTATAGATGAAATGATCAATATCGCTCAAGCTCAGGAAAGACGCTGCCAGAACTTTATGGATCACACGGAACAGGTTGAGATAGTAGATCGGCATTACTTGATTTTCAATGCATAGAGCATCGACAATAATCTCGAGGTGGCCGTTCGTCCGGATCAGGGCAATGGCGTCCTGCAGGTGGCCGAGTGTCATGGCTTCGACGCCCAACAGCAACGGGCCTTCCGTGCTTTGCCGGCGCAAGATAACGGCACTCGCGGCGTCGCCATGCATGGTAATTGGAAGCAGTGAGCGGTTGCCGTGCGGTGCGGCGTCGCCTGTTACCAGCAGGGCTGTCTGAATGCTTTCATCGGTGCTCATCCACCCCAGCGCGGTCTTGATTGCGACGTGAAGCGCCGCACATCCGCCGGCTTTGAAACTCAAGATCATCGAAGTTTCAGCCCCTAGTTCGGCGCTGAGTTTGTGGCCGAAGGAGAGACACTGTGAGTTTTCTCCCGGGAAAGTGCTGTAATCCAAAATGAGATTGATGTCCCGCGCCGTAATCCCAGCTTCCGCGATCGCCGTTGAAGCGGCTTCGAGAACCAAGTCATAGGGTTGCTTGCCGCCGCAGACGCGGACGCGGCTCAGTCCGAGACCTTCCACGGCCTTTCGTCTTGTCTCCGGGCTCAGCGGAGCGAGGGTTGTCTCCACTCGAGTTCGTTCCCGCTCCAAAACCGCTTCCACAGCCTCATCGTCGGGCGGAACGGCATACGCCGCGGATGCAATTCGCACATTCATGTTCAAGGCAACTCCAGCAGAAGCGCTGCGAAACCACTGTCGCCGGATGATCCTAACAGCAGGGTCTGCCCGCTGCTTGGCCGCTCGCTCAAGGCCAGGATTAAGTGGAGAAGAGCCCCCGTATTGACCAGACCCGCGGCAACCGCGTGCGGGGGGACGATAGCGGCGGCGTGGCCGACAATCTCGCGAGCCAGCGCGGCAGTAGGGCTGGAGGCGCAAGGCGCGCCATTACCGGTACAGACCGTGAGACTCGGGACGGAACCGCCGAGCATCTGGCGGATGATCTCCACGGGCTGTCCGCCTGCCGCCCAGCGGCCCGAGCGGAAATGTGCGTAGGAGCGTGCTTCGGAACGGATTTCGCAACGGCCCAATGGTTCCAGCACCAGAGCGGCTACACCTTCGCTGGGCATGAAATCGCAGCCTTCCGGCAAGGGCTCTGAGTTGTAGCAGGCCGGCGATAGTAGGTCTGCCGCCTCGTACCATTCGTAGACGGCACGCGTAAGTGTGTCGCCCGCGATGACAACGGCCAAGTCCGCCTGCCCGTGGCGAAGCAGGGAAGCGGCCTGAATCAGCGCGCTCTCGCCCGCAAAGCCCTTGCTGCTCACTGTGAGATTAGGCCCTCGCAGGTCGTGAAACAAAGACACGTGACTAGCCGGAGCGTTGGCTAGCGTCTCCGGGAAGGTAATGGGATCGGTCCCGGACCAACCATTCGTGGCAGCGCTTTGGTAGAAGGCTTCAGTGAGTTCTACACAGCCGAAGGCGGTGGCGAAGACCACGGCAACCCGGGACCGATCTATCTGGCTTAGGTCGATCCCAGCATCCTGAATGGCCAGGGAAGAAGCTACCAAGGCCCACGCGGACAGGCGATCCAGACGCCTGGTTTTTGCCCCCGGCACTACGCTGGCCGGGCGAAACGGCTTTACGAGAAACGCTCGCCGCAGTCCGGCGGTTGTCCACGCAGTGATGGCGCTGGACTCCACGGGACACTGTGGGATGAGTCCGGCAAGCGGACCGTAGGGGCTCACGGAACCGATGCCGGTAATAGTAATAGGAAGGTCCGGCGAATTCGGAGTCATGGGCGGGCGCTCCCGAATATGAGCGCCGTGTTGCTGCCACCAAACCCAGCGGAAACCGACATTGCCAGCGGAAGCGGTTGGCGGCGAACTTCTCCGCGCAGCCAGTCGACGCCGGGGCTCTCGATGGGCTCCGTTAGTCGCAACGTCGGGAACAGTGCGCCGCAACGAACGGCGATGATCGTAATCGCTGCCTCCAAAGCACCGGCTGCTCCCAGACAGTGTCCGAAATAAGACTTTGTCGAAGATACGGGAACGGGTCGGCTGCGTCCGCGGAAGGCGGTCTCGTACGCGTTGGCCTCGGCAATATCGTTCAGGGGAGTGCCGGTCCCGTGGGCATTCACATAACCGATCTCATCGGAACCGGCCTCCGCCATTTCCATCGCAAGGCGCATACATTCCGCCAAGCCGTTTCCCTCTTTCTGTGGGGCGGTGGGATGAAATGCATCGTTGGTCATGGCCCATCCACGCAGTACCGCCAGCACGTTGGCATTACGCGCCGTGGCCCCGGCGAGCGTTTCGAGCACGAGAACCGCCGATCCTTCGCCCAGGTTCAGGCCTTTGCGATTCTGGTCAAAGGGCCGGCAGGGGCTTGGATCCAATGCCTGCAGCGAGTTGAACCCGCTCAGCGTGAACGGGCACAGTGCGTCACTGCCTCCTGGAAAAATCATGGGCGCGGCTCCGTCGAGCAGCAGGTTGGCGCCGAGCGCAATCGCCATCGCTCCGGAAGCGCAAGCCACGGAGACGGCACAACGCGGTCCGCGAACGCCCAAATGCTCACCCACGGCGTCGGCAACATGCGCTACCGGATAGGATGTGGCTCGTGAGAGACCGCCGCGCCGATACCAAGCGGCAGGATCCGGAACGATTCCGGCATCGATCTCAGTCAAGCCCGCGACCGTGCTGGCCATCACAACGCCGCTCTCGCGGAAGGCAGAGCTCTCGCAATCGAAATCCGCCACCGCGTTTCGCGCCGCCACTACCGCGAGTCGATCGGTGCGGGAGTATCGGGAGATGGAACCTTCATCTGGAAGCAGCACGCAGGCTTCAACTGGCGCAGTCGTTCCTGCGAAGCCGGGATACACGTCCTTCGCCGGCGCGAGACAGCACTTGCCCGCCAACATGCCTGCCTGCAGGCAGGCCAAGCCGATGCCATAGGGGCTGACGACGCCGACACCAGTCACGACGATGGTTTTCTGGATATCAGTCACGGGAGGCAACCGGCCAAAAGTCAAAAAAGTTCAACCACTGATCGTAATGGGTCGCCAATGTTTTTTCCAGAAACCGGACCGCTAGGAGCAAACCGGCCTGTGGGTCGGCTTCGCGGTCGTCGATTGTGCTGGTGGATGCGACCGGCGGGATCGGATCACCCATGAGAACGCGGTAGCGCAGCCAGCCCTGGCGAATCACGAAACCGGGCAGCACCGGCGCGCCTGAGACCTGCGAAAGCAGGAAGGGGCCAAGCGGGAAAGCGGCGGGCTCGGAGAAAAACGGGACATCGGCACTATGACGCCGATAGACGCGGTCCCCCTGGATCGCCACGATCTCATTTCGACGCAACGCCTGTAAGAGTTCTATTGTGGCCCGCGCGCCGCCGCTGAGATCGACAATTTTGAGCCGCTCGTTGGCCATCAAATTTCGCAGCATGATTTCCGCCGGTTTGTCCTCGACCAGGCGCGCCACGTTGACGGGCCGGCCGTGCATTTCAAGAAGGCGCGAGGCAAATTCCGAATTCCCCAGGTGCGCCGTCCACACGATGAGCCCATTGCCAGCGGCCAAACATTGGTCGATCTTGGCCGCGCCCCGTTCCTTATCCACCAGCATGGCGAGCAGTTGTGAATGACTCGCCTGGGGGACATAACAATAGGAAACCATGAAGTCGCAGAACGAATAGAAGACCCAATAAACCTTCCACTGTAGTGGGAGCCCGCGCTTGCCCGTGATCTGGCGCAGATTGCCGGCTACCGCCCGGCGCTCCCGTTGCAAGAGAAAGAAGAAGATCAGTGCCGTGACCGCTGCGATGGGAGGATGGACGAAGCGGGGCAGCCACGGTATGGTCGAAAACACAATCCGGTGGGCGGTGACGTTGTGAAACCGGTGCTGGTACCAGCGCGTCAATTCCCGCCCGCCGTCATGAGGTCGCTCACATTGTGAATCACTTTCCTCTTCAGCACCGAGTACATGTGGACGATCTCCGTGTCGCTATACCCGATGGAGCGGAGAGTGCGAACCGCGCCGTCAACGGCGGCGGGATTGCTGAGTCCAAAGCGGCGGTGGTACTCAAGTTGAATACCGTGCATGTCGTGCTTCGACAATGTGGGCGTGCCGAACGGCAGATCGTTGTAAGAGAACCGGTTGGGATCCCGGGCGCATGGAACTCACCAGCCGGTAAAAAGCGCAGGCAAAAGTGATAGGGCAACAGCGACGGCTTGGGTAATTCGCTCAACCAGTCCAGGGTGCGTTGCGCCAGTTCACGGGTTTCCGTGGGGAAGCCGTACATCGTCGAGACGTTCACGACCACGTTCTGGCGTTGCGTGTAGGCGATAATGCGCTGGGCCTTTTCCAGATCGAGGCGTTTCTTCACCAGGCGCTGAATTTCGTCCGTGCCCGATTCGACGGCGTAGGTGAACCAGACGGCGCCGGCTTCCAGCGCGCGGTCCACGAATTTCTCGCTGGTGATGTCGGCGCGCAAGCCGTTGACGAAGTAGAGCCGCAGTTTGAGCCCCTCCGCCACGATCAGGTCGAACAGTTTGAGCGCGCGCTTCAAGTCGACATTGAAAATATCGTCGACGACATAGAAGTCCTCGATGCCGTGCTTATCGTGCAGTTCTTTGATTTCTGCGAAGATGTTGGTGGCACTCCGCAGCCGTATGCCCTTCCAATGTGTGAAACAAAAGGTGCAATCGTACGGGCAGCCGCGGCTGGTCAGCAGGACTCCCTGCCGCCGGTGATTATAGGCGTAACTAAGTTGACGCTGGTATTGGTCCAAGTCGATCAAGTCGTAGGCGGGAAAGGGGAGGCTGTCGATGTCCGCCACTTCCAATTGGTCTTCGTTTTCCACCACCCCGTTGCTGGTCCGGTACAAAAGTCCTGCGATCGAAGGAAGTGGCGTTCCGAACAGGAGGCCGGCGAAAACCTGCTCGCCTTCCCCTTTTACGGCGATTTCCAACTCTGGCACCTCCTGAAAAAGACGGGCCTTATAGGCCTGCACGATTGGTCCACCGGCAACGAGGGTGGCGTCGCTGTGGGCGCGCACCAAACTGGCGATGCGCTGGAGTTCCTCGAAAAAAAAGGCGATGGAGCGGATACCTACGACATCCGGTTGAAACTCGTTCAAGATGCGGATGAAGCGTTCATCGTTCAGAGAAGAAAAGTCTGGAGAAGACAGCGAGGACTCGACGATGCGGAACTCTGCGCCCGGCAGAGTCTTGCGGGCGTAAGACGCGAGATACATGAGGCCCAAGGGGGGAATATGTACCTCGTAAGGCATAGTAGCCCCCACCCACTTACCCATGTTGTTGGCTTCTACCAGCAGGACTCGGGCCGCCGGTTTCGTCTTACTGAACGGTGACATGGGGTAACGTGCTCATGGTATGCAGGAGTTTAGGCTTTTGCTGCCGTCATTTTGGATTCGATGGCAGCTGCCAAAGCGTTGACACTCCCCCACTCTTTCTCGTCGAACTTGGCCTCTACCAGCTTGATACCGAAATGTCTCTCAATCTCAAGAATGAGTTGAAGGATATCGATGGAATCGATTTCCAGGTCGCCACCGAGCAGTGGCTGATCGTCGCGCAGGTCCTCCGGGGTCAAGTCGGTGATCCGCAAGCTCTTTAGAATAATCGGCTTAAGTTGTTCCTTGATGCTTGCCATGATGTTTATTTGCGGCAGTATAGCATAGCCTCAAACTCACCGTATCAGGCCGAGGACTGACGTTAAACGCAGAAAACCGCGGGAAGCAACGCCGACTGGATCGAGAAGTACAGCTCTATCCGCAAGCAGGTCGCGAACCGACTGGCCGCGGAAATAGCCGATCTGCCGGTAGTGGGCGATGAAGTAGAGCACCCGTAAGAAAAGTTTCCAGCGCAGGGGGGCAAAGTACCCCGGCGTTATCAGGGGCACGGCTCGTCCCTCTTTGACTTCGGCCGCGAAATCCCGAAAGCTCGCGGCCTGTGTCACCGAGAGCACGGAGCTGGCGAGCAGGAGATGGCTGTCCCCGCCGCCCACTACGGGCTTATGAACATGCTTGGCCAATTGGAGTACGCGGTCGTTCTCCTCATGGCCGCGCATTCCGTTGTACTCGAGGGCATGGATCGCCCAGCCATATCGGCGCAGAAGCTCTTCCACCGGAATCTTGCGGTGCGGGTCGTTGTCTTTGCCCCAGGGAACCAGCGGGTGGTTCAGCACCACCAGACATCCACTGGCGCGGAGTATTTCGAACAGGTCGTCGAGCCGTTCGGCGCGGGCCGCCTCTTGCAGATTGGCATGGGTCTCCGCCACGCCGGATTCGGGCAAATCGGTAACTCCCAGGTGGAAGAGATAGTCCTGAAAGCGGATGGACAGCTCCTCGCCGAGAGCATTGCGGCGCGCGTTCGCCGGATACTCCCGCAGCAGTTCAACGCTGCCGGCAACTTCGTCGTGGTCGGTAATCCCCAGATGAACACCGTCGAAGCCGAGAGCGGCAACGCCTGATGACTCGGTGCGCAATACGTCCTCAACCGTCAGAGGCGGCCGGTAGTAGACCTCGGCATAGTCCAGGTCCATGACCGACGCCAGTCCAAATGCCCGTTGCAGGACACGCCGGAACGGCCGCATAAACGACAGCTTCACCACCTGGTTCAGAGAGGACAGCTTCTCGATGGAGTGGCAGGAGTGGTTGTGGAGGGAAACCGCAAAGCCAAATTCTCGCGCCGGCTGGGGACAGGAACGATAGGCATAGTCCTCGATCACCCAGCAACCTGTACCCGTCATCCGCTGTCTCTCTCCGTGAGAACTATAGCAAGCCGCCATCGACCGCGATCACCTGTCCGGTGATGTAGCTTGCCTCCGGAGACGCCAGAAACACCACTAGCGGAGCCACCTCTTCGGGCTTGCCAAAACGCCCCAGAGGAATCTCCGAAAGCAGTTGATTCGCCTCTTTCTCGATGTACTTGGCGGACATGGGGCTGGGAATCACGCCCGGGCAAATGGCGTTGACTCGGATATTGAATCGCCCCACCTCGCGTGAAAGCGCCTTGGTGAAGGCGATCATGCCGCCTTTGGAAGCGGAGTAATTGCACTGGCCGGCTTGGCCGCGGATTCCGCTGGGCGACACGATATTGCAGATGGCGCCGCTCCCCTGTCGCATCATGCCCAGCAAAGCGAACCGCGAACACAGATACGTGCCGCGGAGATTGGTGTCGATCACTTCATCCCACTGCTCCTCGGACATGAAGGCCAACAGAACATCGCGGTTGATACCGGCATTGTTTACCAGGTAATCGACTGGGCCGTATTGCTGTTCGATTTGATCGAACATCGGCGCCACGCTCTCCTGGTGGGAAAGATCGGCTTCAACGGCCAGCGCTTGTCCGCCAGCGGCTACAATGCGCTCAACCACTTCGGACGCGGACTCTTTCCCGTGACGATAGTGCGCGGCTACGCGGAAGCCCGCGCTTCCCAGTGCTTGCGCAATGGCGGCGCCGATGGTTCCCGAAGCGCCGGTCACTAATGCGGTCTTCATTTCAGCCATGGGATCAGTCCGTTTTCATAAATGGTTTGCGGGGTGGACTGTTCGCCCTCAGGGCTAAGGCCCGCATTTCTATTGGCCGGTCGTGGCATGGCTAACGCTGTGCCCTTCCCAAAGCCATTTATGAAAACAGTTCTAGTGTAACGGCTTGAAGATCATAAGATAAGCGCCCCAACGGGAGTTATACCGTGCTAAGTTCCCGTCCAGCGCATAAGAGACCGTGCCTTGTACCAAGATGCCCATGGGGCCCGGGGTATTGAAATTGACTTCCAGACCGTCAAACTTGTTGAAATGGCTGGACTCCTCCAGGTTGCGCGCGCGTGCATAGCTGTACATTCCGTCGATCTTCATGAGGTCCATCACGTTGAAACCGTAATGCACGTTGCCCATGGCGATGGCGTCGAAAGAGTCCGTGCCGCTGGGGATACCGTGAAGGCGCGGCAGCGAAAAGAAGGAGGGAAAGTAACGGGAAAACCGGTCCAGCTGGTCCCCACCCCAGTAAGAGAAATCAAACCCGCCCTTGGTGAACTTACCGATGTAGTAATCCTTGTTGAAGTCGGCGTTGTAGAGCGTGTATGCCTTTTGCGGCGGCTGGACTAACAAGGTGTTTTGCGGCGGAGGGTTCGGCGACGTAGAACCGCATCCAGCCGGTTGCTGGGCGATGGAAGCGCATCCGAACGGTCTCCAGCCGATGCGCTCGCCTCTGGTCCCCTGCGCGCTAAACACATAACCTTTGCGGGTGTACTTGATTTCGACGCCCGGAAGCACGGTCACGCCGTTGCGCGGAAGCGTGTATTGCTTATCCGCGTCGCTGGTCCTGCGGAAATAGTCAAAGGCCAAGTAAGTCGATGCCGTCAGGCTGAGATGAGTGGTGGCCTGCCAGGAGGCTCGCAGCCCGGTAGTTTCCTCCCAGTTCCAGACGTCTCCTTGCTTCAATTCCGTGTTGCTGCTGTAAATGCGGTTCTCGCCGGGAAGCCCGGAGAGCGCCAAATCCACTGCCAGGCGAAACTTGGGCCGGTACTGCTTCGAAAGGTCGGTCACCAGAATGGGCCCGGCAAAAAAAGTCGAGAGCTGCGCGCCGCTGTTCCGGAAATTGAAATCGGCGATGCTGATGCCGAGAAACGGAATGGGGAAGTTGAACGTGCCTTCGTACATGGCCCCGCCAATGAGAGACCTGATGCGCGTCTCTTTTTTCGCGGCCAGGACGCGCTCGTTGCCTTGTATTTCCAACGACCGCAGTCCCTCGTCGGTTTCGCGGTACATGGGGTCTTTAGAACTGTGCTCGGCCGCGAGGTCGTCACTGAATTGCGGCGCATTGATGACATAGCCGGAGAACTGCACGGTCCTCTGCAGCACAAAATCGCGTCCCGCCGCATTCAACGACTGCTGCGCGGAGACGGATCGGAGTAAGTTGAACTGATTGCCCTTACCGTCTGGGACTAACTCAAAATTCTGGGTTTCGACGTTGACCACAACGTTGCCCTTCGAACCCCGCTGGGTCAGATACTGTTTTACCTGCCGAAAAGTGGCGCCGTCGATCCATACTTTGCCGCTGTAAAGGTTCTCGTCCGGCACCAAGGGCTCGACTTCCACCACATAACAGAGCACGCCGTTGACTTGTTCCGTACCCTGGAGCTTGTACTTATAGCGCTCGTTCAGTTTTAGTTCGAGCGGCTGGGACAGCACCTTTTCCGGCTCGATTTGCGGCAGCGGAAACTCGTGGTTCTTCCCGAACTTCACGCCGTTGACGTAAAGCTCCTTCTGGGCGAATTCCATTGGTCCGGCGCGGTTGAGGAATTGCTTGAGTTGCATCGAGATGTCGAACCCCGGACCCAAATTAGTGCTCTCAAAGTGCAGGTTCATGAAAGCGGAGGCCACATAGTTTTCCAGCTTCTGTTTCTGGGCTTCGCGATATTGTTGCCAGCGGGCAATGATTTCCTCGACCTTGAGGTCGACGCCGCTCTTAACTTCCACCGTGTTATACAGCGTCTTGTCGGCGTCACTCTGTTGGTGGATGTGAATCAAGGCATACTCGCTGGTGCAAGCGCAGGTCTGCGCCAAGCCCTGGCCAGTCTTGGCCGGTTCAGCAGCCGGGAGCCGCGAGCCAGTCTCGGGATCGTACCACTGGATCTCGAATTGTCTCTGTTCCGTGGCAACGCCCTGGAGCGTGACCGCCTTGGGGTGGTCGGGGCTCCCGTTCACGCGCGCCACAATCACGAGATCCGGCGACTGCCCGCCGCCGAACCATCGGGACTTGTCGTTCCGCACGCCATCCACCGCGATACTGAACGGCGAGGCTGCGGAATCCGCCGGGAACATGTTGCCGGGAATGTAATGCGCCATGAAGTTGTTCAGCTTGCACACGGCGGCTGCGGCCTTGGCGTCTGGGGGCTCCGACCAGACGATTTCGACGGAAGTACCGCTGGCCGCGAGCGTCGCGGTCAGATAGGGCGCGGTAGCCGCGGACATTCCGGCGTCTAACTTGAGGATAAGGGGCTTATTCAGCGCCTGCTCTGCAATCCACGCGGCATCCTCGCGCCAGCCTTGAGAATAGGCCGTACCCAGCAAATCGGAATATGTGGCCAGCCTTTTTACGATGTCGCCGTGCCGGCCGACAAAGCCGGATGGAAAAACAAACGCCAGCCGCAAGCCGGCGTTGCTGGCCTTGGCGGTCACCGCCAAGCGCAGCAGCCCGAACGTGAACAGGTCGGGAGCGGTCAGCGGTTCCTTGATTTCCACGATGACTCCGCGTAATGCGGGCGCCGAGAGAGGCACTAATTTCAGGAACGCGTCAACCCGCTCGGTGATCTGTTTCTCGGACTCCTGACCCGTAAGAGAGCCGGCTCCCACGACCACATGCAGCCAGACCTCGGATCCGTCGGGTATGCTCTGGACGGCTTGTGCTTGTTCTTCGAAAAGCCTGGCGGCGCTTTCGTCACCGGCAAACTGGAAAAGCAGCGGCGGCAGCACGATCAAC
>JBELAC010000323.1:0-2814 GCA_049509215.1 Terriglobales bacterium | reverse complement strand
CCAGCCGTTGATGGCCGGCGACCTTCCGACGAGGCCGACCGGGTTCGTGCCGGCGAGCAGTCCTTTGGGCGTGTAGTGCGGATAAGCGCAAGCCGGGAGTTTGGCATCGACTGCGCCGCTCGCATGTTGAACGCGTCCGTCGGGCAAAAGCGTGGCGCTTTCCGCGAGCTCAAACACACAGGAGGGATGGAAGTAGCCGACCGGAGTGATGACGTAGCTGGCAGGCACTTCGGCGGGCCGATTCGATCCGGCGAGGGCAAGATTGGTAGGAGCAGGCAGCGCGGCTTTTTGTCCGATCACTTTTTGTCCGATCAAAGGGGCTGCGCACAGGAAGGAGACCGCGAGGATCGCGGAGCTGGCGCAATTCTTAAGTAGTCGGGTACGGGTGCTCATAACGAGTCTCCTGATCGGGGCATGTTTGTTCAGCAAGAGAGAGTGGTCCAAATATGTGGGGGAACTAGAATTATGCGCCACTTCGCGGCGAAAATACAGCGACAAAATTTGGCATCGGGAGATGTGGTTGACCACCCAACGATTATCGATGGAAGCGATGGAAGTCGCACAAGCTCTACGGCTTACGGATGTTCAGAAGGAGGACTAGTGACCGGAGCGAGGCGAACGCCCGCATATTGATCCGGAACAGCGGGGGCAGGAACCGGCCGCAATGAATTCCTTGGAACAACCGTGATAGATTCTGATGTTGGACACCATGCGGGTCATCATCGCGGGCGGAGGCACCGGCGGACACGTCATTCCGGCGCTGGCTATCGCCCAGCAGCTCAAGAAGCAGTTTGCCGCCGAGATTCTGTTTATCGGAACCGCTCGCGGCATTGAGACGCGGCTGGTTCCGCAAGCCGGATTCCCCCTGCAACTGATCAAGGTGGGCGCGCTGAAGAATGTCAGCCTGATGACGCGCGCGAAAACCATGTTTGACTTGCCGCGGGCCCTATGGACAGCAGGCAGCATGGTTTCCGATTTCCGGCCGGACGTCGTGATCGGCGTCGGGGGATACGCTTCTGGCCCGGCGATGTTCGCCGCGATCCGCCGCCGCATTCCGACTTTGGCATTCGAGCCCAACGTGGTTCCAGGGTTCGCCAATCGGGTAGTCGCCCGCTGGGTGTCGGCCGCCGCAGTGCACTTCGAAGAAACCTGCGAATATTTTCCACACTGCAAGGTCACCGGCGTGCCGGTTCGCGAAGCGTTTTTTCAGATTCCGCCGAAGGCGCCGGGAGCCCAGCCCACTTTGCTGGTGTTCGGAGGCAGCCAGGGAGCGCATGCGATTAATCAGGCGATGATCGAATCGTTGCCGGGATTGCGCGCGAAGATTCCGGCGATTCACATCATCCATCAGACTGGCCAGCGCGACTATGATGACGTACTTGCGGCGTACCAACGGCTGGGAATGACGGGCCAGGCGCCCGGTGCTCCATTCGGCGAGGTGCATAAGTTCATTGACGATATGCCCGCGACGTTTGCCAGCGCCGACTTGATCGTCTGCCGATCGGGCGCGAGCACGGTGGGTGAAATTACCGCGGCCGGGAAGCCGGCCATTTTCGTGCCCTTTCCGCGCGCCGCGGATGACCATCAGAACGTCAATGCCCGAGCGCTTGAGCGCGTGGATGCTGCGGTCGTGGTCGAGGAATCGAAGCTCGCGGCGGCTTATCTGGTCGAGACCGTCGCCATGCTGCTCAACGATCCTCGTCGCCTGCGGAGCATGTCGGAAGCTGCCCGCTCGCTGGCCCATCCCCAAGCGGTGGAAGAAATTGCCGCAATGGTAAAAGGGCTGGCGGGGGGATTCGCTTCCGCGGATGGGCGGTAAACACTGCGGATCGAAGTCGAACGCCCGGGCAATGAGTGCAATCGCCCCTGATTACGACAGTTACGCAGCCTGCTTCTCGGCAAAACACTAAAATCGTTGTCAACGAATGCGACATCGATTCCTTATCGGCGGTGCTGTTCTTCTCCTGATTGCGTCCTTTTGCAACGCACAGAGGCGGGCAAATTCATCTCACGCTCAGGAGTTGGCTGTGGCTGCCCAAGAGGGTGATGCAAAGCTGTATTCACAAGTGATTCGGGCAGAGATGAAAGCTGGGGGATAGGTCAACATGATAACGTTTGTCTCGCTCTCCCGCATTATTCTGACCCGAGCAAATCGCTTCTCAAGGCACTCAAGTCAGGTGGATTGACTGTACGAAAGCCAAATAAGTGCCTATTTCGGGGCTACGAAATTCGTGTGGAGCAGAGCACCCCAGATTCAATTCGTGTCCAGCTCGTTGACGTGCGATATGTAGATACCGACCTCGCAGTGATTCTCGGCGACGGCGTCTATGCGATTGAGAAGGACGCAACTGGCGAGTGGAACATCCGCGACTACAAACTTTTTCAGCCGTCCGACAGAAAGTGATTGGCGTAATATCGCCATTACGCTCATTCGTCATCGTCTTAGCTACCGCCGTCGTGGGCTAACGTCGAAACGGCGAAGACTCGGTTGCGATTACCGATTCGGTTATCTGCGGGGCCGGTGCGTATTGTGTATTCCCTGCCTGATTGGCGATCACCTCACATGTCCCCTTACCGCTCGTCATGGTGTAGGTTGGACCCGTGTTCGAGCACGCGCCCGCACTCGTGAAAATCACCGGATTACCGCTCCCACCACCGGTGGCGGCGACCGTGAAGCTGTGGCCGACCAGAGCCCTCGACGGTGGGTTGAGGGTGAATGTGATCGTCTGGCTATACGCGCCCAGCAGCACGCCAACAACGCTGCTCGAGCAGTCTCCACTGCTCATACAATAGTCTGCAACCACCAGATCGGGC
>JBELAC010000322.1:0-3335 GCA_049509215.1 Terriglobales bacterium | reverse complement strand
GTTCACGCCGGCGTGCTTTCCCACGATCATGCCGGCAACCATTCTGTGGTACTGGGGCGAGCATTGATTTAATGTCGGCATGAGCAAGAAGGCTAGATATACCCCAGGTCACGCAATCGTCGCTCGAGAATTTTCTGTTCGGTCTGGTCGAGCACTTCGGCGTCGTTTTCAGTCAGCTCACGTAATACGAACTCCAGAAGAGATTCCAAACTCTCGAAACGCTCGCCGAAGCGCTGTTCTGCGAGTCTGCAAATATCCTCCGGCAAGCTGAGGTGCCGGCGCGCTGCATTTGGCACTGTGTTCGTCATTGCGAGACGGACGGGTTCCTTCCTGCGGCTCCCAGCAGTCGCCGTTGAATCGCGGTCACGATCATCCGGTCATCATCATCGAGGCCGAGCATCAGCGATAGTCCGCCAAAAGTGATGTAAGCAATTATCAGGGCTCCTCCCATAGCAAGCCACTCCGGGTGAAAGCTGAGAGACAGAAACCGGACTCCGACAATTACCGCCGCGCTCGCCGCACACGGCAACAGCAAGCGCAGATATGTACGGTTATAAGGCGAAAGTTGAAGGGCGGCGCGGACTTCCCTGAGGTACAGATAGTTGCTGATGGCATTTGTCAGGGCAGCGGCCACAGCCACACCGACCATTCCGAATGGGCGCACAAACGCAAGAGTCGCAAAGATCATGAAGACAGCCATCACAGTTTGCACTCGAATCAGGCGCCGCTGATTTTCCGACATGAGGAGAAGATAACCGACCGATCCGACTCCCGCATTGATCAGTTGGCCGATCGTTCCCAGAATCAGAACAATCCATCCAGCCTCAAAGGAGGGTCCGAATAACCGCATCAACGGCTTCGAGTAGACGATCATAACGAAAGCGAGGGGCAGCGTTAAACCGATGATCCATTTTGTCAACGTTTGAAAGAGACGGCCGAGAAGCATACGCTCCTGGCGCGCATGGAGATCGGCGATCGTTGGCGAAAAAATCTGATTCACCGATTGCAGAGCCACCGGCACAAAAGCCACCAGCGACGCCGCAACTGCGTAGATGCCGACCTGGCGGACATCCAGAAAAATCCCCAGTATGATCTTGTCGGTCTGCGCCAATAGAAATTCCAGGCAGGACACTCCGAATACGGCAGCCGAAAACCAGTAGACTTCCGGTTCGACTTTTGGCGCCTCGACGGGGGAACGCCGGGCTGCACGGGGCGTCAGCCTCCACGCAGCTGCCAGCAACAAAACGAGTACAATCGCGCCGCCCGCGGCTTGCGACAACACATAGCCTCGCAACCCCATACCACCAGCCAGCAGGATGATTCCGAAAACAATGTTCAGAGGGCTGCCGATAAAATTCGTGATGACGGTGCGGAGTGCGACATCTTTGTATCCCGCCAACACTTGCCCCACAAAAGTCGCAAAGCCGCTCAGAACCAGCAGCGCAGCAAATAGCGGTAGATAGCGAACGAGTTCGGTGGAGTGATACAAATTCCGGGCAAGCCATGGCCCGGCAACGAACATGGTTACCGCGAGTACGGCATTCGTCAAACCCAGCAGGACAAACGCGTGCCGGAAGAATGCGTGCAGGCGGTCATATTGTTTGGTTGCGGAATAGGCGGCGACAAATCGTACGGCGGTTTGCGGAAGACCCAGTCCGTTGAACAAGCCGAGGAAGCCGACCAGCGTCATGCCAAGCGCGTAAACACCAAGCGCATCCGCGCCCAGCACTCTGGCCACGTAGACCTTGAACAGATATCCGGCAGCGGCTGTAAACGATGTCCCGAGAAAAAAAACAGCGGAGTGCCGTGAGATTTGGCCCATCTCACTGCGAAAGCGCGCTTCCGCAGCACCGGGTAACGGTGGCGGCGCGGGCGCGGGCGCGATCGCTGTATCGGAAAGACGCAAAAACGTAGCCTGTATGCTCTCGTGGGGCCGGAATTGTTATTCAGATTATCGCAAAGCGCCGCTGCTCCCGGCAGAAAAGTAGTCTGCGCCCTTAATCACCTGCGTACACTGGATTGCCATTTTGCGTAAACTGAATCTGACTTTGAATATGCGTGCCCACTCGAACCGATCCGATCCAACGCTGATTCAAAAACACGACGCTCCGTCCCTGAAACAAGTTCTGGGGATCGTGCTCGTCGCTTACTCGGTGTTTTTTATCGTTCTTCGGCTAGCTGCGGGTTCGCTGTCACTGGTGGGCAGCACTCGCTTTGGCGACAATCCCTCCTACCTGGAAGCGGCCGCGGCAATTCGACATTGGCAATTCGCGGGCGTCCTCGTAAAGCAGTTTTGGGGACTGCCTTATGCCGTCGCCGGACTGTGCGCTGTGACCGGAATTTCGGAGCGCGCAGGCATGGTCGTTGTCTGCATCCTTTCATCGTTGGTCAGCGTGGCGCTTTGCTACCGTCTCTGGGGCGGCTGGGTTGCGGTCTTTTTCGCATTGCTGAGCCTGGATTGGTTCCAGCGGTCGCTGCTCGGAGGAGCGGAGCCGCTCTTCATGCTCATGATTTTTGCGTCCTTCCTCGCACTGCGGCAGGCGAAATGGGCATGGTCAGCCGTCTTCGGCGGTCTTGCCACCGTCGTACGGCCCTTCGGAATCTTCGCCTTAGCCGGTTTAGGGGTCCAGCTTCTCTGGCAGAAAAAATTTCGCCAGTGTGCGATCGCAGTCGCCATTGCCCTATCCATTGGATGTGCCTATGCCTGGCCGCTCGCGCACTACCTCGGTGGTGCGTTCGCGAATGTTTCCATGTATCAAAAGAGCGATTGGCATGGCGGACTGCCGTTCAACTGGCCTTTCCTAGCGATCATTCATGACACAATTCCGATCAATGCTCCATTGACCGACCTCGTCTTGACTCTGGGCTGGATCGCGTTTGTGCTGCTCGGCTTGGTGGTTGCCGTTGGCACGGGAGACTTCATCACCTACGCGAAAAAGTATCCCGCGGAGATTTGCTTCGTCTCCCTGTATTGTCTGGCGCTTTATACCTACGATGCACCGGGATGGTCGCGCTCAAACTTTCCACGATTTGCGCTCCCCATGCTGCCGTGGACTCTGGTGTTTCTGCGGCGGTTCCTTCCCGCCCATCGATGGGTGGTCGGAGCATTGGCTGTAATTTCGCCCGCTCTAGCTGCCGCCTCTGCAATCGGCATTCGCAACGTTTGGGGGCTTGTGCATTCCCACCTGCGCTGAGCGCGGCAAATCTCTCCGCGTTATCCCGGTGGCCGCTTATTCCGGCACACCCGTCGTGATCGGCTGCACCAGGACCTCCGCGAGCGCATCCGGCGAAATTGCCTGCACCAGGCGGGATGCGACATCCTTGCCGGGCATCGC
>JBELAC010000321.1:0-3354 GCA_049509215.1 Terriglobales bacterium | reverse complement strand
TGGGCAGCGACGATGTCCAGGAATTAATCTGCGGCTCTACTCGACAGACGCCCCCATCGAGCGGATGCCGGTTCTCTTTAACCGGAGAATCAGCATCCGCTCCCTCCTCCGAATGCCCCGCTTGCCAGTTACAGGAAGGGGAATCACTAAATACATAGCCCAGGGGATTCGTGCGGGAATGCTGGGTGCCTATATATCAAGCTTGTAGTCGAAACCCTAAGGAGGCAACATGCTTTACTGGACGTTGGTATTCCTGGTGATTGCCCTGATCGCAGGAGTCTTGGGCTTTACGGGCGTGGCGATTGCAGCGGCTGGAGTGGCGAAACTGTTGTTTTTTATTTTCTTGGTGTTGTTCATTGTCTCGCTCGTCACTCATCTGTCGCGGCGCGGCAGCGGAGTCTAACGGCCGAATCTTGTCTTGGTGAAAACCCTCTCCGGGTGAATGTGCGAAGGCGTTCCCGCATCCTCCGGGGCTGTGCGCAAGTTCAGCTGGTCTCTTCCTTCCACCGCGAGGCCTGCTGAACCAGCGCACGATAGCACTCGCACGCGGCTTGTTCCAATCCCTTTCGACTCACTATGCTCAATTGACCGCGCGTGTATTTGATGAGGCCGGCCTTTTGCAGAATGGAAGCAGCTACCGTCACACTGGATCGCCGTGTGCCCAGCATGTGCGCGAGAAATTCCTGTGTCAGAGGAACTACCTCCGATCCGATCCTGTCCTGGCTCATCAGTAGCCATCGAGCCATTCGTTCGTCCACCTCGTGTAGCCGGTTGCACGCCGCTACCTGAGCGGACTGGGCTCCCAGATCCTGAGAGTACCGATGCAAACGTGTCTCCAGGGTGCGACACTTCCGCAAAAGGTCGGTGAGCGCGCTGGCGCTGAGACGGAATGCTGCGCCTTCAATTTGAACAATCACCCGCGAGGCACTGCTCAGAAAACCCACGATCAACGGCAATCCGACGAACCCTTCTTTGCCGGTCAGTCCGACCTCCACGCTCTTCCCATCTGCCATCACGTTCAAGACGGAAGCCAAACCGCTGTTCATAAAGTAGACGTAACGAATCGGAGCCCCGGCTTCGTTGAGAACATCGTGCGTTCTCAACGGGAGGAAGACTAACTGGGGGTAAATCGCTTGGCACTCTTTCTCGGGCAGGTTGAGCAGAAGCTGATTGTCTAGTCTGTTTCCATCGAGTACTACGTCATCAGATCTAAGACGTGCGTTGCGCGTGTTCTTGATCAATATCTGCTCCTGCGAACGGTAAGCTGCAGCCGGTTTCGCCAGTATCTGGGTTTTTGCTCACAAACCCGAGTCGTCGAGCACTCTCCAGCCGTGTACTTCCATGCTCATGGGGTGCAATGAGGAACCTGAGATACTAGGAAATTCGAGCGGGTCTGTCTGTACGATGCTCTGCACAAATGTGTGCGTTATGGCACATACGGGCGGCGCCGAAGGGTATAAGGTTGGGCTGTCTCTTCTAGCACCTACCGCCGAGGCGAGTCGGCTTAACGGTTCCTGCGAAATCAGACGGCGATCTTCGCTGTGTGATGAAAGGAATTGGTCATGGCCATGCCATCGGTTCGAGGTGCCCCCGCCCGATTTAGTAAGCGCGAAAGTGACCGTAGCGAAGTTGGCAACATCATCCTGCGCGGGCTTCCGCCTGCAGAGTGGGCGCAACTGGTTCCCTCCCTCGAGTTTGTCCGGTTGAGACTTCATCAAGTTCTGCACGAGGTCGGCGAAGCCATCAGGTCGGGATATTTCCTGAACGACGGAATGAGTTCGGTGTTGACGGTTCAACCAGATGGAGAAAGTGTCGAGGTAGGCCTCATCGGCAGGGAGGGCTTCGTTGGCCTGCCGGTAATTTTTGGTTTTAAGACCAGCGCCCTGAGAATCATTACTCAGGGCGATGGCACCGGTTACCGGGTGGATGTCGAGATTTTGCGCAATCTCCTGCCGCATTGCCCGGCGCTCGAGCGTCAGTTGCAACGTTATTCGATGATACTAGGTATTCAATCCACCCAACTGGCGGCTTGCAACCGCCTGCATGACGTTGAGGAACGCCTGGCGAGGTGGCTGCTGATGAGTCATGATCGAATTGGTGGTAAGACTCTTCCGTTGACCCAGGAATTTCTCGCACAAATGCTCGGAACGCGGCGTTCCACCGTCAGCGTAGCCGCGGGCATTTTGCAGAGAGCTGGAATGATCTCCTACACTCGCGGAAATGTGACCATCCTGGACAAAGCCAAGCTGGAAGCTGCCGCCTGCGACTGCTATGAAATTATTCGCCGGCAGAAAAATCGGTGGCAGACGGAAATCTAGTGCCTGCGGCATCTGGTCTGATGAACCTTATCTTCTCAGCCGCTTCTGGTAACCAGCGACCCACTGAGGCAGCGGGGAAACGGACGTCCGCCGACAAACCTGCGCTGCAGTATTTGATATCCTCCGGTCTCGCGTTCTGATTTTCGCAGTTCCCCGCCGTGGCATCGCGAAGGCACTTCAGACATCAGGTAAACCAAGTAGATCCGTGTCTCTTATTCCCTACACCGCCAGAAATACTTCGGTCCGGGCGTGGTTAACTCTCTCCTCCCGCAAACCGCTGCTTACTTCCTGGCATCTATACCAGCGTCGGAAATCCGCAGCGCTACTTCGATTCCCGACAATTTACAGGAGCGTCCATGTCGAACCAGCAAGGTCCACACAACTCCGCGCACGCTCTATCGACTCTGTCATCATTTGAAGGGCTTAAGACTTCTTATTCCGTCCGCGAACCGTACCCCGCTCGTGAACGTTTCATCCCAGCTGCGAAAATGAATTCCCGAACCCGACGGCAAGCGCCGCTTGGCCCGGACGCGATCTGGGGGCATTACAACAACTACCGATCCAATGGTCTCGCCGGCTCCGCGGCAGTGCACGTCGCCTTGCTGGCCTTGCTTCTGGGCAGTTCCCTGCTCGGTCACAAAGTCGTGGCTAAGGTTGAGCAGCACGAAACCGTGACGCTGATCGCGCCGTCGCCTGATTCCTACGCTCTTCCGGTGGCGAAGAAAGTCGTCAGCGGCGGCGGAGGCGGCGGCGATCACGACGCCTTGCCCGCGCCCAAGGGACGTTTGCCAAAGCTGGCCATGCAGCAGATCACGCCGCCGAGCATCGTGCTGCGCAACCCGCATCCCAAGCTCGCGGTGGCGCCGACGGTAGTAGTTCCTCCGCAGGTGCGCCTGGCCGAAAACCACATGCCGAACCTGGGTGTTCCCTCGGCTGCGCCGCTCCCCTCCGCTCCTCCTTCGAATGGAACAGGTTCGGGCGCGGGCATTGGTTCAGGCTCGGGTGGTGGAGTGGGCGTGGGTCACGGGGCGGGAGT
>JBELAC010000320.1:0-3377 GCA_049509215.1 Terriglobales bacterium | reverse complement strand
CAGTACCCGGTGGCCCGACCGCCTCGTCGACGTGCGACAGCCGCGAAGCGGCATAAGAGTGCAGCCCACGGCGCGAGCCGTGGGTTGAAAGCGGGAAGAACGCAAAGCTCCAAAGGAGCGAAAGAACGGACTCCAATGAGAATCCCGTCAGCGCGGAGGGAGGCCGCCCTCTGATTCCAACGTAAAATATTTATTCCTCAATAACTTAGACGACAAAATCGCCTTGAAATCACTGCCGAATCAACTCTAAACTATTGATTCTAAACATTTTATATCCACGTCCTTTATTTCTCAAAGATCTACCCGGAATCACCCTCTAACTCTTTTGTTTTCAAAGATCATTTTAAGGGGGATGAATAACTGAGTAGTAAACCCTGTCTCCTCGACGCTTCAACTTCTGCAATATGCCCTCGCAATCTACAATGCTTTCGTGCCCTTTCACTTCGAGTCGAAACCCGCTCTCGTCGCCTATGTAACCTGCGGCGATCCCGACCTCGCCACCACACGCGAAGTCATTCTCGCCGCCATCGAAGCAGGCGCGAGCATCATCGAGCTTGGAGTTCCTTTCAGCGATCCGCTTGCTGACGGCCCCGTAATCCAGCGGGCCAGCGAGCGTGCCCTCAAGCAGGGAACGAGCCTTGAGCACGTCCTAAAGCTCGCCGCCGAAATCCGCGAGCATTCCCAATCCGTCGGGCTCGTCGTGTTCTCTTATCTCAACCCGATCCTGCGCATGGGACTCGCGAAGTTCTGCCACGTCGCCCGAGCGGCCGGAATCGATGGCACCCTCATCACCGATCTCCCCATCGAAGAATCAGCCGAATACTTGCGCGAGGCGCGCAAGAACGACCTGGCCACAATCTTCCTCGCCGCGCCCACCAGCACCGACCAGCGCCTCAAGCAAATCGCCAAGGTCTCAACCGGATTTATCTACGCCATCTCCCGCACCGGCGTCACCGGCGCCCGTGACCAGATGACCGGAGACGCCAGTGCTCTCGTCAAACGCATCCGCCGCTTCTCGAAGTTGCCAGTCGCCGTAGGCTTCGGAATCTCCACTCCAGCCCAATTCGCCGCGGTCGGGAAATTCGCCGAAGCCGCCGTCGTCGGAAGCGCCATCGTTCACGTCATCGAACAAAACAAAGGACGGGAAGCCGTATCTGTGTCAGAATTTGTAAGCCAGCTATTAGCCGTCAGCCGTCAGCCATCAGCCACGCACACAAGATGAAGGAAAAATGGCTATGCAGTTTTCACTCGATGCACGGCTTGCAGACACGCCTATGCTCTACCTGATGACAGACGACTGATGGCTGAGAGTTCCATGGACATTTCCGCCTGGCGTGACAAAATCGACGATCTCGACCGCAAGCTGGCGGTCCTGCTCAACGAGCGTGCAGCTGCAGTCGTCGAGATCGGGCGTTTGAAGCGCGAGGCCGGAATGCCCATCTACGAACCGAACCGCGAACGCCAGGTGCTCGATAACGTGCACCGCAGCAGCCCCGGTCCGTTGGTCGAGAGCGATCTGGTTAAGATTTACGAGCGGCTGCTCGACGTGATGCGCAACATTCAGAAGCGCGAAATCGTTCCGGACACGACAGCGTCAGGGCAAGAAACCGAGATCGATTCGCGGGTCGAGGATTAAAACGAATTACAAGTATTAAGGATTGTCATTCCGAGCGAAGCGAGGAATCTGCAGTTCAGCAATATGTGCTGCTCTCGCTGACCAAGAAGGCACACTGATGATTGTCGCAATGCAAGATTCGGCTACCGAAGACCAGATCCAGCACGTCATTGATCAGCTGGTTCAGATGGGCTTCGAAGTCCACCGCTCCACCGGAGCGCTGAAGACCGTGCTGGGTGGCGTCGGCGCGCGCTCCGACTTCGATACGCGCGAAGTCGAGATGCTTGCGGGCGTGCAGGAAGTCCACCGCATTAGCTCGCCCTATCGGTTAGCCGGACGCAATTTCCGTCCCGAGGGCACAGTCGTCAAATTCGCCAACGGTGTCGAAATCGGAGGCAAAAACATTATCGTCATGGCCGGACCTTGCTCGGTCGAATCGCGCGAGCAACTCTTCACCGTCTCCGAACAGATCGCCAAGGCCGGAGCGCGCGTCCTACGCGGCGGCGCCTTCAAGCCCCGCTCCTCTCCCTATTCCTTCCAGGGCATGGGCCTCGAAGGGCTCAAACTTCTGCGCGAGGCGGGAGACCGCTTCAACATGCTCGTCATCAGCGAGGTCATGGAGATTTCGCAGATCGACCTGATGCTTCCCTATATCGACATTTTCCAGGTCGGCGCGCGCAACATGCAGAACTTCAACCTGCTGCGCGAACTCGGCAAGGTGCGCAAGCCCGTCCTGCTTAAACGGGGCATTTCCGCTACCTTTGAAGAGCTTCTGTGTTCCGCCGAATACCTGCTTGCCGGAGGCAACTACGAGATCATCCTCTGCGAGCGCGGCATTCGCACTTTCGAAACTTACACGCGCAACACGATGGATATTTCAGCCATCCCCATCATTCACAAGCTCTCGCACTTGCCCATGACCGCCGACCCGTCCCATGGCACCGGACGCCGCGACAAGGTCGCCCCCATGGCCCGTGCCTCGGTCGCCGCCGGAGCCGATGCCCTGCTGATAGAAGTCCATCATCAACCCGACAAGGCTTTGTCCGATGGAGCCCAGTCCCTCTACCCAGACCAGTTCGCAAAGCTGATGGACGAGATCCGCATGATTGCCCCAGCAGTAGGCCGCACAATCGCGTAAACTGCTGTCGAAGATCGCTGTTTGCTGTTGAGTGTTCGTCGTTCGCTGTTCGCGTTTTCCTATTCGTCCATCATGCAGAGGAAGGTCGCGACATTGACCGTCGGCTTGCAACAGCGTTGGCGGCAAGCGGGTGGCGAACAGCGAACGACGAACGACGTTTCCCATGCCCTTCAAGCAAGTCACCATCATCGGCACCGGATTAATCGGCGGTTCTTTAGGCCTAGCCCTGAAGAAGCGTCGTCTCGCCGCCCGCGTCGTCGGCTGTGATCGCGCTCCCGTACTCAAACGCGCCAAAGAATGCGGAGCCATCGAATCCGGCACGACCAATCCCGCCGAAGCCGTCCGCGGCAGCGATCTCGTCGTGCTGGCAACGCCCGTCCTCTCCATCCTCGACCTTATCGCGCGTTTCGGCCCCGGTCTGCCTGCGCACGCGCTAGTCACCGATGTGGGCAGCACGAAAGCCGAGATCGTTCAACAAGCCGCCAAGTCATTCGGCCGCAGCGCCGCCCAGCGCTTTCTTGCCGGACACCCTATGGCTGGGAAGGAAAACGCCGGGGTCGAATTCGCCGACGCCGATCTGTTCGAAGGCGCTGCCTGGCTGTTCACCCCGCTTCCCCGGCAGAA
>JBELAC010000032.1:0-26855 GCA_049509215.1 Terriglobales bacterium | reverse complement strand
TCTCAGCGTCGGCGTCGGCACATGAGAGCAAGACTTCTTCCTTGCGCGCCAGTGGCTCGATCTGCTCCCACGCCACTTCACGATCCGCGATCGAAACTGAACCCACGGCGATCACGTGACTCAGAACCTCGATGCCCAATTCGCGCAACAACAGCTTGGCCAGCGCACCGATGGCGACGCGCGCTGCTGACTCGCGCGCCGAAGCGCGTTCGAGAACATAACGCGCTTCCGTGAAGTCGTATTTCAGCGCGCCCGCCAGGTCGGCGTGACCCGGCCGCGGCGACGCCACCCGCTTGTGCTTTTCCGGGTCGCCGGTCTCAACCGGAAGTGATTCTTTCCAATTCTCCCAGTCCCGATTCTGTAGCATCACCGCGATCGGCGAGCCGATGGTCTTGCCATGATGAACGCCGGAGAGAAAGTGCGCCTTGTCGGTCTCGATCTTCATTCGCCCGCCGCGTCCATAGCCCTGCTGGCGGCGCCAAAGTTCCCGATCCACGAATGCCTGATCCACTGGCAATCCCGCCGGCAAGCCGGAAAGGAAGGCAACCAGGGCTTCGCCGTGTGATTCTCCGGACGTGAAGTAGCGCAGCATGTGGAAACAGGCATTGTAAATGAAGAAGAATGTCTCGGCTCTTGCTGATTTTCGGGCCAATTTTGGCTCGAATGCCTGAAAAATGCAGTTACAATGAATAATGAGTTGTTGGAACGCTGGATCAGGACCTCAAATTCCGTCGCGCACTTCGTCAAAGACGCGAGGTGAATTCCGCAGTGCTAACCACGAAGAGTGGACCGATTTATCCAGAAAAAGTCGAACGAATTCGTTGCCTAATCGCCGACGATCACGAACTCGTGCGCTACGGGGTGCGCCGGTTGCTTGAAGATGCCGATGATTTTGTGGTGATCGCCGAAGCTCCCGATGCCGCGCTAGCCCTCAAATTGGCGCTGGAATATCACCCCGACCTCGTGCTGCTCGATATCGGCATGCCCGGAATGTCGTCGTTCGAAGCTGGAAAGCTGATCGAAGAACATTGCCCCAACTCCCGCATCGTCTACCTGACGATGCATGAGGGAGCAGAGTACGTTCAGGAGGCTTTGCGCTCAGGGGCGAGCGGATACCTGCTGAAAGATACTCCCGCTCCTCTCTTATTACGGGCTCTCCGGGAAGTGCGGCGCGGGGAACGGTCGTTGAGCCCGCAAATCCTGGCGCAACTCAAACAGGATGCGGCGCGGCGGGTAATGCAGGTGCCGCTGCGCAGAAACCTTTTGACGGCACGGGAGCGGGAAGTGATGAGGTTGCTTGCCGAAGGACGCACCGTCCGCGAAGCAGCTTCCAAACTCGGGCTCAGTGTCAAGACCGTCGAAGCGCATAAATTCAATCTGATGCGTAAGCTCGACATCCACAATAAGGCGCAGCTCGTGACCGCTGCGATTCAACAAAAAATCCTTCCCCTGCCAACGTTAATGTAGACAGACTCCAAGGTAGGTAAGTGCGCGCGAGTCAGAGATTACGCGCTGATATTAGGCGCTAGCTAGAGCTGCAAGCGTCGCCAAGTCGGGGATTTCAACGTCGGGCTTGCCCTCGGCCGCCCGCACTGCGCCAACTCCGGGACGAGCTGACTTCCGATTCACCCACACCGTCGAAATTCCAAGAGACTGCGCCGGAATCACGTCGTGATAGATGCTCTGCCCCGTATGCAGTAGATTCCCCGGCTCCAGCCCCAGCGTCGGTAACGTCAACTCAAAGTTATGAAGAGACGGTTTATAGCTTTGCGCCTGCTCGGCCGTGACGACGGCGTCAAATTCTATGTTGAGCTTTTTTCGCGTTCCTTCGAATAAATCGCCGTCAATGTTTGAGATGATCGCGATCCGGTAGCGCTTCTTGAGTTGGCGGAGCGCAGCGACCGTATCCGCAAACGGAGGCCATGACGGAACCGACTCACTGAGTGCATGCATGTCCGAGGAAGTGGGATCGAACCCTAGCCGGCCTGCAAAAGAACGCACCACAGACTGCAGAACTTTCCGGTAACTCTGGTATGGACCGCTTTCAGCTTCGGCCTCAAACTCTCCATGAAGCTCAAGGATGGTGGCGTCGGTGAGAACTCGATCGTGGCGCGCAAGCAACGCGCGGATGACAGGCAGAATTCCAGACTCCCAGTCAATGAGCGTGCCGTAGCAGTCGAAGCTGATGGTGGAGAAGCGAGAAAAGTCCATAAAGCATCATGTCGTCGGTCGCTAGTCGTTGGCAAAGCCGCGATCAGAGAACAAGTCCGAACGACCAGCGACTAATGACCAGCGACTAATGACCAGCGGCTGCTCCTATCCTTTTTGCTCGCTGAACAAATCGACAGGTACACCGGCCTCGTTTGGGTGCTCGGGGTCGGCGGCGCTCGAACTCTGTGTCGTCGTTTCGTCAGCGTTCGTTTTCACCGGAGCTTTTTCCCCGCGCATGAATTTTTGCGCATCCAGCAATGGCCGTCCCAGTGACGCGTTATAGCTGGTCCAGGGTCCTTCAAGTTCCTTCTCTCGCTCGAAGTGGGCGCGCATGGCCTCCATTTTGGAATCCAGGTCGTCCAGATAATGCAGCATGAGCGCTTCCGGAAACATTGGCAGCTTCGGCGATCCGAAATCGTACTGCCCGTGATGGCTGATGATCAGATGTTCCAGAAGTGTCTTCAATTCCGGCGGAAAATCCGGCAATTGCGCCAGCTTCGCCTGTAGCATCTCCAACTCGATGATCATGTGGCCCAACAACTGGCCGCGAGTCGTGTAGGAAAACGAGCGATTGTAGGTCAGCTCCTGAATCTTTCCGATGTCGTGCAGAAACGCTCCGGTCAGCAGCAGGTCGCGGTTGATCTGCGGATAGTTGCGGCTGATCAGATCACAGGAACGGAAGAGCGAGACAACGTGATCGAGCAAGCCGCCTATATAGGCATGGTGGAGCGTCTTGGCGGCGGGCGCGTTGCGATAGCGCTCCGCGATCTCCGGATCCGCCATAAAGAGTTCCACCAGCGACTTCAAATGCGGATTCTGGAAAGTGGCAACGAAATCCGCCAGGTTTCGCCACAACTCGCCGATGTCTTTGTCCGTCTTCGGGAGATAGTCGGTGTAGTCGATCTCGGACTCTCCCATCCGTCGCAGCTTGTGAATCGTGAGCTGAAACCGGTTTTTGTACTTATTGATGAGGCCCTTGATCTTGAGGAAATCGTCCTGCTCGAACGAGTTGAGGAACTCCTCGACGTTGTCCCACATCTTGGCTTCGATCTGGCCAGTGCGGTCGCCTAGCGTCAGCGCCAGGTAAGGCTCGCCGTTTTTCTTGGGTTTCACCTGCTTCGACGCGACCACGAAGCTGGAAGTGATGACCTTATTTTCTTGCTGGGAACAATCGCAGATAAAAAACTCTTTCATGAGCCCCCACGAAATAGCTTGCCGCGTGCTGCGCCCGAAGGCGCATTTCCACTACTCAGGTACCGCATGCCCGCAGGCATGGCAGCTGATCTCCGCTCGCTAGCCTAAAACACTCCAAGCTTTTTCTTCTTTTTCAGGCTCTTCGAGGCGACTTCCTTGGCCGAGGTCTCGACCGGCTTGGTTTGTTTGGCGCTGGCTCCCGAGTCGACATATCCAGGCTTGATATCGATGAAGGCCTCTTCGCGCAGCGTCGTCATATAGGCACGCAGCGCAGGTTGCAGCTTCTGCATATACAGAGCATCCTGGATGCGCGGCTCAACTTCCTTCAATGTGGGAATACCCGCCATCTGGTGCTCGGTCACCTGCAGGATGACATACCCCTGCTTGGTGCGAATCACGTCCGTAACGTCGCCCGGCTTCAGCGCATAAACCTTGTCTTCCAGCTCCTTCGCAAGCGTGCCGCGTTTGAAGTAACTGAGATCGCCGCCGTCTTTCGCGGAGGGTCCATCGGAATTCTTCTTGGCCAGGTCTGAGAAGCTCGCTCCTTTGTGAATCTGGTCCAAAATGCCGTCGGCCTGCGACCTGGCGACGGCCAGCGCGGCTTCCATCTCTGCATCCGACGGTGCCGGGGGCTTGCCATCGAGGCCTGCAGGCTTAGCAGGCGGTTTCGGCGCAACCAGGATTTCGCTCAGGCGAACCTCTTCCGGACGCTCCATTTCCGCGCGGTGCTCGTCGTAAAACTTCTGCTCTTCTTCCTTGTTCATCGAGAGCTTCGAGCCGACCTCTTTTCCGATGACACTCTGGGTGATGATTCCATTGCGCATGTTCTGTTTGAATTCCTCGTAAGAAGCTCCCTGCGCTTGTGCCGCCTTCTCGAGATCTTCCATGGTCTCGAGTTTCATCTCCTTACGCATTTCGTCCAGTTTCTTGATCAGTTCTGTATCGCCGGTGATTCCAAGATCTTTTCCCTTCTGCAGCAGCAGTTGCTGGTCAATCAGGTCTCGCAGAATATCTCCCTGCCTTTGCGCAAATGCACGCTCGGCATCAATGGAATTCTGCTGCTCGACTTCCTGCTTGAGCTGGTCGCGGCTGCGAATGTACTCGGAGCGCGTGATGATCTCATTGTTTACGCGAGCGACAATCTCTTCGACCACGGAGTCCGCGGACAAAACTGTGGGAAGCAGCGTTGCATACGCAATCGCCAACAGAAAAGCGAATCTGGCTCTATTCATTGAGGCTCTCTTGCAACCTGGGTCAAACGACTGGGGTCAAACCCGGAGATGATTTTCTTGATATTTTACGCTCGAATCGCGCCGCGGCCAAACCGGACAGGACGTGAAAAGAGGTCGGCCCACAAATTCACTGTTCTAGTTTGCCCGCATCAGCGTCAGCGCGGTCACGTCATTATGCTTCGGGATGGTATGCATGAAGCTCTGAACCTCTTCGAGGATGCGCTGAGATAAATCCCTGGCGGAAGGAGGTTTGGCCTGCATCACCTTCTTCACTCCCGCCAGGCCAAATTCGGAATGTTTGCTTTCCGCCTCGACCACTCCACGAGATACCACCGCAATCGAGCCCTTCGGCCCTAAGCCGACAATGCGGGCATCGGTAGGCGCCAGCGAAAACAGGCCGAGAGGCAGGCCGGTGGCCGGCAGTTCAACCACGCTTGCCTCATCCCGCAACAGACCGGGCGTGTGCCCGGCGTTCACATAGCACACCGTCCCAAGTTCCTCGTTGAAGCAACCGGCAAAAGCCGGACAACTGCGGACGCCTCCTGCCGCACGCATGATCTGGAGGTTCAAACGCCGCGAAAGCTCAATCATTGCTTCCGATTCGTTCAGTTCGGGAGCGGAGAAAATCTCCTCCGCGGAGGACAAAAAACAGCTGTGGGCCGCCTCCAGAACTGGTCTGCTCGTTTCACGTTTTCCTGCCACATCGAGCAGACCAAATAAGAACCGGTTGGGACTCACCCGCACAAACGTATGAAAGTCGCCCCCGGCCTGTGGAGAAAAAAAGGCCACGGCCAACGCTGCGCCCTGCAGCGCGGGTGTTTCGGTGTGAACGATCTCGGGAGTCTCCCCCGCTGGTGAGCTAAATAGCTTTGAGAGCAGCGCTTTCATGACCGGCGAAGGTAACACAATCCCCACGCCGGAGCAATGAACCGCATGTGCCAGCCGCCCCATGAAATGGCGCCAGCGCAAATCTCAACCTTTCAACAAGTTACGTACTGAAAGGCGCTGACTTGGGATAGTTCCTTATTTACCGTACCGGTCGGCAAGCCAACGGGTCATTTCGTCGCGGAGTTGATGATAGTCGGAGTGGATGGTGCTGCGCAGAGCGGCCTCGGTGGCACTGCCTTGCAACAATCGCTCGAGGATACGCTCGATGTCGCTCATTCCATAGGTGTCACGGATGTATTCCGCGGCAGCCAGCGACTCGGCATAGGCAGTGCTTGCTTCAGCACCGGAGAAACTCATAAAGCTGCCTTCGAGCATGTTGAAAGGGACTTCAGCTCCTGCCGAGAACAACTGCGAAAGTGCGTGTCCGTTGGATGCGCTCGACTTTCCTTCCTCCAATTGCGCGATGCCTTCATTCAGCCATGTGGGGCAGCGGTTGCTCGACATCTGCGAGACGAAGGAGTGCGTTAGCTCATGTTTGAGGACGCGGGCCAGTTCGGGCGTGATGCTGGCGACCCCGCTGACTGGAATACGCAGCTTACCGTCGTTGAGGGCGCCCGTCCATGAGGGTGCACGCGTTACATCGAAGAAAGCCTGCTGCGTATAGAGCGTGACTGCAATATTGTTGTGCGGCGAGTAGCCGAGATCGCGGACAAGGTCGTCATAGTCCGCGTCGAGCGTCGCCAGCAAATCGCGCCGAAAGCTTTCGGATGTGTCTTTCCCCTCGAAATGCAGGCTGAAGTGCATACTCTCGCGCTGCGAAAAATCCGATTCGGCTTTCGACTCCCTTTCAGCCCGCTCCAGATATTTGGTCACGGTGGCGTCAGGACGCAGCGCCAGCGATTTCTTCCAGGAGCGAACCGCATCCGGCGTGCGGTCAATGGCAAATTGAACGAATCCAAGCATGGCGAGCGCATCGGGCGAGTCGGGCGCGATGCGCGCGGCGTGCTCGGCATACGGCAGAGCCTGCGCGGATTCTCCGGTGCGCATCAATGTGGCAGCATAGTAGATCAGCAGAGTTGCATTGTCCGGCTGGAAGTGCAACGCCGATTCGTAATAGCGTTTCGCCTGCGGAAAGTTCCCATGCTCCGATTCGTGTTTGCCCGCCAGGAAGTACCCGGTGGCCGAAAGCTCGGCATTACCTTCTTGCACCACGGCTGCGAGCGCTTCGGGGTCCACTTTTCCCTCGCGAATAATCTTCTCGGTAACGTCGCCTTCATGGGTGAAGGTCGGAGCCGGCGGCGCGATATCCGGTACGGCCGCGGCAGCCCCGGAACCAGACCGGGCCGGAGCGGAGCCGCCCGAATCGATCCGCTCGACTGAAGATTTTGGGATAGCGTAAGTGTCTTCGCCGACATCATACTCAATGCGGTCCTTATTCGGATCTTCCCGGCTCTTTAATTCGCGAACATTGTCAGCCCAAATCGTGCGCCCATTCTTCAGATGAATGACGTCGGCGGGCGCAGAAAGAGCGGCCAGTAGCACTAAAATGGGGCAAAGGACTCGCACTTCGCTGATTCTAGCAACGGTAGCGCAGGGCTTCGTAGGTGACCAAGGTGCTGGGGTGATTAGTGTTAGTTAGGGTGCGTCGGACAATCTGGTTGGCATGCTGCCTGATCGCCACGGCGGCTTGGGCGCAATCGCCGCCCGATCCCCATTGCCCGCGAGCGACTGGCGATCTTTATGCCCGCATCCGTACCGTTGGATTAGATCCTGCGCGCGTCTACAACATCCGCGAAGCCTCCATTCACCGCCCGAATCTCAACCTCACCTTCGACGACGGGACTTTGGCCTTTACCGAGGACATCTGCGGCCGCATTACCGGCGCTTTCTTTGTTGGAGAAGGCGAGATTCTGCTCCAGCCTCCAGACCGCGTTGAGCGAGGATCGATGACCCTGTTTACCGGAATGGCCATCCTTGAAGAGCAGTTCACGTCCGCCTATCTCCGCTTTAATGACGATACGGCAGACCTTCTGAAGCCCTTCCTGGTTGCCCTCCCGGATGGCAGCGAGTTCGTGAATCAGTGGGACGAGATGAGTCGCGTCGGCGCGGCGTTTGATGCTCTGCGGTTATTCCTCGATTTCAGTCATTTCCTCCCCTCCAACACTGCGAAAGGTCCAGAGCGTAAGTTTTCCCCTTTGCTGCACGCGCATTTGGTCGGAAGCAAGCTCGGTGCTTTTGAGGTGTTCTGGGATGAGTCGACACTTGAACCTTTGTGGGCCGGACAAGCGCACTTGAAAGACGGCAACGAGTTCTTCGATATATGGACTTCGTTTGCGCCCGCTCCGTCCAGCGAAGCCGCGTCGACGCCTCCCGTAAATGACGTTTCGATTGCCGGGTTCAAGATTCAAGCATCGGTGGACCCGCCAACACAATTGCAGGCAACGACGGATGTGGACCTCCGGGTCCGCAAAGGCGGACAACGGACGCTCCTGCTCGAGTTGTCGCGCTACCTGAAAATTGATTCTCTCGCGATGGATGGCCATCCCATTGATTTCATCCAGAATCCGGCGTTCGTAGGCACAGAACTCGAGCGCAAGGGAAACGATCTGGTGGCCGTTGTGTTCCCGGCAGAACTCAAGAGCGGTCAGGAACTCAAACTGCGCTTTCGTTATGCGGGCGATGTTTTATCGGCAGAGGGAAACGGATTGTTGTACGTCGGCGCCCGCGGCTCCTGGTACCCTAATTTTGGTCTGAGCCCGGCGCCATTCGACATGGAGTTTCGCTATCCCGCGATCTGGACCCTGGTCGCAACCGGAAAGCAGACTGCGCCTTCCGTTGCAGACCAGGCAAACGGAGAAAAAAATTCCCATTGGATCTCCGAGCGGCCCATTCCGGTCGCCGGTTTCAACCTTGGAAAGTATGTGCGGGCCGAAGCCAAGGCCGGCAATGTCCGCGTAGAGGCCTATGGCACAAGGGGAGTGGAGAAAACATTTCCAAAAGCGGCCCCGGAAGTGGTGAGTCCGCCAATAGTCCCCCCTTCCCGCCAAAGAGCAGGACAGTCATCGCCGATGGTGGTCACTCCGCCTCCTCCATCTCCGGCGCGCGACGTGCAGCAAGTTGCCAACCGGGCCGCCAAAGCAATTGCCAGTTTCTCGCAATGGTTTGGCCCGTTTCCCTATGGTTCCCTGGCTTTGACCCAACTGCCCGGCGATTTGAGCCAGGGATGGCCAAGCCTCGTGTTTCTCTCCAGCTTCGCTTTTCTCAGCCCACAAGAACAAATGGATCTGCATCTCGACCCCGTGATGAGGGAATTGGATAGTCAAGTGCTCGTTCATGAAACGGCCCACCAATGGTGGGGCGACCTCGTGCTCTGGAAGACCTACCACGACCAGTGGCTGGCGGAAGGTCTGGCGAACTATGCGTCCTTGCTCATGCTGGAGCAACAGAATCCAGCGCAGTTCCGGCAGGTGCTGGAGAAATACCGGCTCGATCTGGCCAGCAAGAACAAAGACGGCGAATGGCTGCGGGATGCGGGGCCCGTCACCCTCGGCCCCCGGCTGATCTCCTCGCATTTCCCGAAAGGTTACGACGCGATCAGCTACGAGCGTGGAACCTGGCTTTTTCACATGCTGCGCTCAATGTTCCTGGAACCCGAATCGGGATCTCATTCCCGCAAGGGGCTGAATCCTGACGAGCCGTTCTTTCGCGCTTTGCGTAAGGCGCGCGATCGCTATGCCGGAAAGAGCATGAGCACCCGTGATTTAATCCAAGTTTTCGAAGAGGAACTGCCGCGCCCACTTTGGTACAACAATCGTCACAAACTGGATTGGTTTGTGGACGGTTGGATCAACGGGACAGCGATGCCCGAGCTTTCAACGCGGGAAATTCGGATCACGGAGAAGTCTGGCGTGACTACTGTTTCGGGGTTCATCGTTCAAAGGGACGCGCCCGATGATCTTGTCACAGCCGTGCCTCTCTATGCAGAAACTGCCTCCAACGGATTGGTTTTTCTAGGCCAAGTGCTGGCGGACGGCCCCGAAACTTCCTTCCACCTGAGCGCGCCCAGCAATGTTCACAAGATTGTCATTGATCCCAAACAGACGATTCTGACTGCGCCGAAGTAAATCCTCACTCCTACCAACCTTGGTGCTGGGCGCTTCGCTGTCGCACAAGCCAACGAGGCTATTTGATTGCTTCTGGCCAAGGAGTTCCACCCGGTGTTGAACGAAAGCGAGAATCATATGACTCTACAATCGTGCACATTTCCGAGTAACACCGTCAGGCAGCGGACGGTCCTTCTGGTAGAGGATGAGCCTTTCGTCCGCGAGGCCACATGCAGCATCCTGGAAAGCGCAGGCTTTCAAGTCCTTCCCGCGGAAAACGCAGCCGATGCCATGGAGATCTATGGGGGATGCAATCGGCATATTGATCTCGTGATGACGGACATGGTATTGCTCGGTCGCACTGGCCGCCAATTGGCTGACGATCTGCGCCAACTTTCTCCCCAGCTGAAAGTGCTCGTCACTTCCGGTTATGGAAACGCCGAATACGCGACCGAAGAGCTTGCATCACAAATCTACTTCCTGGCAAAGCCCTACTCCAGACGCGGGTTGATCGAGAAGATTGAAAAGATTCTTGCCACGATGCCATTGGGCCGTGCTGCGGGGCAGGCTGGCTAGCACAGAACCCTAGCGTAAAACTGAAGATCCGTCATCGCCGAGAATCGGGCATCACTCGGGGCCGCCCAAAATCTCCTTCACATGTAATGTCCCATACCACACCTGAACCTGAAACCTGCACTCTCCGCTTCCCAGCCGTTTATAATTCCCGCTTCTGAGGAATGTTCATGAAACTAGCAGGACGGGTCGCGCTGGTCACGGGTGCGTCGCAGGGAATCGGTCGGGCCTGCGCGCTGGCCTTGGCGCGCGAAGGTGCAGGCATTGCGGTCGCAGCTCGTAATCAGCCGAAACTCGACGAACTGGTCGCGGAGATCATCACCGCAGGCGGAAGAGCCGCCGCATTCGTCATGGACGTAGGCGAAGAGGAGCAGGTGAAGGCGGGCATCAAATCGGCCCTCGGCCAGTTTGGCAAGATCGACATCCTTGTTAACAACGCTGGCATCACGCGAGATCAACTGGTCATGCGCATGAAGCGCGCGGATTGGGACTCGGTCCTCAATACCAACCTGACCTCCGCCTATCTCTGCGTCCAGCAGGTCATTCCCTCGATGCTCAAGCAGCGCTGGGGACGGATCATCAATATCACCAGCATCTTCGGACAGATGGGACAAGCGGGACAGGCGAACTACGCTGCGTCGAAAGCGGGATTGATCGGACTTACCATGGCGATCGCGCGCGAGGTCGCGTCCCGCAATATCACGTCCAACGCGATCGCTCCCGGCTTCATCGAGACCAACATGACGGCCGCGCTCAGCGAGGAGTTCAAGCAGAACGCAGTGAAGCAGATTCCGCTCGGGCGCGTCGGCTCTTCCGACGACATAGCGAACGCGGTCACCTTCCTGGCGTCCGACGATGCGGCATACATAACCGGACACGTTCTCAACGTGAACGGTGGAATGCTGATGGGATAGAGGAAAGTCAAAAGTAAGATTGCAGACGCAAAAACCAACCGCGCGATGACTGACGCGAGGTGACTGTTCAACTCGACCCGCTTACGTTGTCGTCGAGCTTAGTCCCAGCTTTTGCCCTTGCGCCATTTTTTCAGCAAAGTCGTTTGCGATCACGATCGAAAGCACCGCGTGCCAGGGAATCAGCAGGGCAGGACGGTCGGCGGCTGGGTCTTTCTTGCGTTCTTTCGTGTTGAGCTCGATCCACAGGCCTCGTTCGTCGGTGTCGTCCAGCACGTGGGCAAAGATGGTGTGGCCATCGTCGGGGGATTGAATCTCATCCGCCGGGCGATCACGAAGAAATAGCCTGATCGCTTGCAGATTCGCCCATGACTTCTTGACCACGATGGCGGTATCGGTGTTCTGCTTGAGCCGCATGTCTCCAGCCTAGTTGGCGGAATGCGGATCGGGCCGTGATTCGAGTCACGGCCCGATGTGAGAACAGTCGCCAGTCAACTCGTGCCTCAACTACACTTCGCCGCGAGTTTCAACATCCTCCACGCCTTGGCAAATCCGGCCGGACTTCACCATGAGCTCGCGGAGATTTTTCGCTCCTGTTCGTACGGAACATACACCGGTTCCCAGACATTTGCATCCAGTTCGCGATCGAGTTCAGCTTCGTCCGAAACCTGCGCTTGCCCGTCTCGAAGCGCCTGCCTCCCGACTGCTCTGGCAATCAGGCGTCCGAGTGAACGAGCCTCCGCAATGGGCGGAAGAAGGCTGCCTTGCTTATCCTTCAATGTAGGCAGATGGTTGATCAACTCTTGCGTGGCCGCTTGGATCATCGCATCCGTAACCCGTTTCGCTTTGGAAGCGAGAATCCCAAGAGCCAGACCGGGAAATATGTAGGAGTTGTTCGTTTGGGTGATGCAGACTTTTTTGCCGGCTACGTTGGCTGGCTCGAACGGGCTGCCGGTGCCGATGAGTGCGCGCCCCTCGGTCCAGTCCATCAGGTCCTGGGGTGTCGCTTCGCTCCGCGAAGTAGGATTCGAAAGCGGGAAAATGACCGGACGAGAAGTGTGCTTGGCTATTTCACGCACTGCTTGTTCGGTGAACGCTCCGGGTTGGCCTGAAACTCCGATGAGGATAGACGGCTTCGCGTTCCGGACCACATCGAACAGAGTGATCTCTGCGTCAGGTTGTTGTCTCCAGCTTCGAACTTCTGACTCCTTGCGGGCGTATGGCAATTGCTCGGGACGCGCATCCTTCGTCGTCTCTGTGATCAGGCCGTAGCGATCGATCGCATAGAAGCGCCCGCGCGCTTCTTCCGGTGACAGGCCCTTATCCTGCATGAACTGTGCCAGAAGATTGGTGATCCCCAAGCCCGCGCTTCCGAAGCCGACCACGGCGACTCTCTGCTTCTCTACAGACACGCCGGTTACGTTCATTGCGGAGATGACGGTTGCAGTCGCCACGGCCGCAGTCCCCTGAATATCGTCGTTGAAAGTGCAGACTTGGTCCCTGTACCTGGCCAGAAAACGCGCTGCATTTGTGCCGGCAAAGTCTTCCCATTGGAGCAGAATGTGCGGCCAGCGTTTCTTTACGGCCTGAACGAATTCATCAACGAACGCATCGTATTCTTTACCGCGAACTCGATGATGTCTCCACCCGATATAAATGGCACTTTTCAATCTGTCTTCGTTGTCCGTGCCCACGTCGAGCAGGATCGGGAGGCAGTGCTCGGGATGAATACCGCCCAGCGCGGTATAGAGTGCCATCTTCCCGATCGGGATGCCCATTCCCCCGGCCCCCTGATCGCCCAGCCCGAGGATTCGTTCTCCATCGCTGACGACGATGCATTTAACATTGTCGTAATGCGGATGGCTCAGGATCTGGGCGATACGGTCTTTATTCGGATAGCTGAGAAAAAGCCCCCGCGGTTTTCGCCAGATTTCGCTGAACCGTTGGCAGCCCTCGCCCACCGTCGGCGTGTACACCAGCGGTAACATCTCCTCCACGTTGCGAACCAGAAGCGCATAAAACAGTGTCTCGTTGGTATCTTGCAAATCTCGGAGCAGGCTGTACTTGGCGAAGGGAGTGGGCTGCTCAGAGAGCGCCTGCTTCCGGCGCTCGATCTGTTCGTCCAGAGTTCCTACATGCGGCGGCAACAAACCGTGAAGGTGAAAGAGGTCGCGTTCATAGTCGGTAAAGGCCGTTCCTTTATTCCAGCGCGGAGAATTGATGAGGTCATACCCCTCAAGGGAAATGGGAAGCGTTCGTCCCTTGACGCGGGTTTTTGATCCTTCGTTCACCTCACCCTCCCCTGAGCTCTCACGTTTATGAGTCTTGACGTTCGCTAAAACCATGGTATCAAAGCAGCTTCCGCCGTGAAGAACCGTCGGCAAGTTTCAGCTCAGTGGTGATGTTCATCACATCATTCGTCTGCCGGACGGTAAGAGAATTAACAACGATGCCCACAAAGGATGGGAGGCCGTGGATTGTATTCACTGCGTCCAACGCTGCCTCCAACTAAGCTGCGTCTGCGGAAAGAGAAGGTGAACCTATGAGTCTCAGTCAGCTAGCCCGGTCCATTAGGGAGTCGGCCACTCTCAAGCTCAATGAAACGGCTGCCCTGCTGCGCGAGAAAGGCGAGCCCGTCATTCATCTGGGCGGCGGAGAACCGAAGAGCAAGTGCCCCGTCGATGCGGTCATTAGCTGCGCGGCAGTGCTGAATACAGGAGAAATCCGGTACACAGCGCCCGACGGAATTCCTGCCTTGAAGAAGGCCATCATCCATTACACCGAGGAGCACTACAAGAAGCTGGTCTCGGCCAAGAATGTGATTGCCTCGGGCGGAGCCAAGCAGGCCCTCATGGTGCTTCTGCACGCGCTCCTTGATCCCAAGGAAGAAGTGATCTTCCCGGCACCCTACTGGGTGAGCTATCCGGAGATGGTGAAGCTCGCGGGCGGCGTGCCCGTTCCGGTGACTGCCGAAGACGGAACCTTCTTTCCCACCGTCAAGGAAATTACGGACGTCGTCAACTCCTACACCAAGGCCATTATTCTGAACAGTCCCAACAATCCCTCCGGAGCAATGTATTCGAAGGACTTCGTGCAGGAGATGGTCGAGTACTGCGAGAAAAAGGGCATCTATCTGATCATGGACGACATTTACAACCGGCTCGTCTTCGACGGCAAGACCGCGCCGATCTGTTACGAATTTGCCAAGGCGCCGCTGGAGGAATCGAAGCTGGTCGTGATCAACGGTGTGTCCAAGATGTACGCGATGACTGGCTTTCGCATCGGCTGGGCCATTGCCAGTAAGCCGCTGGTCGAAGCGATGGCGACGATTCAGTCGCAACAGACCTCCGGACCCTCCGCACCTGGCCAATGGGCGGCTGTGGGCGCGCTCAATGGCGTGCAGTCGACCGTGGACGGCCTGCGCGTCACTCTGGAAAACAACCGCAATATCATGATGGACCGCCTCAGAGCCTTCGATGGTGTGAAGATCTACCAGCCCGAGGGTACCTTCTATTGTTTCCCGGACTTCAGCGCCTACATGAGAGATTCGCAAAAGCTGTCGAACTTTCTGCTCGACAAAGTGCGCGTAGTTACCGTGCCCGGCAAGGAGTTTGGCTTCGAAGGGCATCTGCGGCTCAGCTACTGCGGAGCCGTTCGCGACATAACCGAAGGTCTGGATCGCATTAAATGGGCGCTGGACACCAATTCAGCGAACGAACTCTATCTGGGCGACCGCAAACTGGTGAGGGAGTGGGTATGAACATCTATCTCGACGTCCAATCTCCCGCAGTGAAGGAGGCCGGAAAACTGGCCTCGAGTTACGGCCTGCAGAATCACGGATTGGTGAACCTGCGGCGCGCGTATTGGAACTTGCCCACCCCCGCACTTTACGAGGAGAGTATTTTCCGCTCCGAGGGAAGCCTGTCTCACCTCGGTCCGCTCGTGGTCGACACCGGTAAACATACGGCGCGGGCTGCGGCCGATAAGTTCGTCGTTCGCGAGCAGTCTACCGAAGATAAAATCTGGTGGGGCCAGTACAATCGTCCCTTCACCGGCGAGAGTTTCAGCGCACTCCTCACGCGTTTGCAGGGTTATCTGCAGGGCCGTGACGTATTTGTCCAGGACTGCTATGCGGGTGCCGATCCCGAATACAGCCTGCCGATCCGCATCATTACCCAGAAGGCATGGCACAGTCTGTTTGCCCGGACAATGTTTCTGAAAATCCGCAGCCACGACGCGCTGCAACGCCACATCCCGGAATTCACCGTGATTGCGGCGCCTTCGTTCCAGGCCTCGCCCATGGTCGACGGTACGCGCACCGAAACATTCATCATCATCAATTTCCGCGAGCGCCTGGCGATTATTGGAGGCACAAATTACGCCGGCGAAATCAAGAAAACCATCTTCACGGTGCTGAATTTTCTGTTGCCGTTGCAGGGCATCCTGTCCATGCACTGCTCGGCGAACGTGGGCGCCGGTGGCGATGTCGCTATTTTCTTTGGGCTTTCGGGCACAGGAAAGACCACGCTTTCAGCCGATCCCAAGCGCCGCCTCATCGGCGATGATGAGCATGGCTGGAGCGACAACGGTGTCTTCAATTTCGAAGATGGCTGCTACGCGAAGGTAATTCGCCTCTCGCCGGAAGCTGAGCCCCAGATCTATGCCTGCACGCGGAGATTTGGCACGGTTCTGGAGAATGTCACCTTCGATCCACTCTCCAGGCGCCTCGATTTGAACGATTACACGGTAACGGAAAACACGCGGGCCGCCTACCCGCTCTCCTATATCGAAAACTGCATGCCGGAAAAGCGCGCTGGACATCCGAAGAATGTCATCTTCCTCACTTGCGACGCTTCGGGTGTAATGCCACCGATCTCTAAGCTCAGTCCCGATCAGGCCATCTACCATTTCATTTCCGGCTATACCAGCAAAATTGCCGGTACCGAAATCGGACTCGGCGTCGAACCGGAGATGACGTTCAGCACCTGCTTCGGCGGACCCTTCATGGTGCATACTCCGCTGGCTTATGCCGAACTGCTCAAGAAGAAAATCCAGAAGCATGGCGCGAATGTCTGGCTGGTGAACACTGGCTGGACCGGTGGCCCGTTTGGCGTGGGCAAGCGCATCAGCATCCGTCATACCCGCGCCTTGCTCAACGCCGCCCTCAGCGGTTCACTGCTTGGAGTCGAATACAAGAAGGATCCAGTATTTGGCTTCGACGTGCCGGTTCAGTGTGAGGGTGTGCCGTCGCAGATTCTGGACCCGGCCAATACCTGGCCGAGCCGCGAGGAATATTTCCGTAAGTATGATGCGCTGGCTGCCCGTTTCATCGAGAATTTCAAGCTCATGATGACTGGATGCCCGGAGCATATCCTGGAAGCCGGTCCCAAGCGTCTAGAGACCGCATCCGTGCGCTGACAATTCTCGGCTGTCCGATTGAAATCGCGCCAGACACTCGCCAAGTGTGTTCTTGTGCGCGAAGTCTCAAACATGCGTGACTAACATCACAAACTCCCTCTTCCGTGCTCTATCCAAACGACTTACATTCGCCGCACCGCAAATTCTCGATCGATTTCAGTGGGTGATTCTGTGGTTCTAGTGGATTCCTACTAATGACTGCCTATTTTGTGCTTACTACACTGGCCAGTCCTCATGAATCCCAAGTGGAACGGACAGTTCTCGCGTTACGATCTTGTCGCTCGAAGCGGGGAGAATACTCGCAGTGTGGTTCGCGTGCGCGATATCGAGATCGGAGGCTCCGAGTTCGTCGTCATGGCGGGTCCTTGCGCCGTCGAATCCGAGCAGCAATTGCTCCAGACTGCGGAACACGTAGCCGAGGCGGGCGCACGCATCCTGCGCGGCGGAGCCTACAAACCTCGCTCCTCGCCCTATGCCTTTCAGGGTTTAGGCGTGCACGGTCTCAAGATTCTGAAGAAGGCCCGGGAACAGACTGGGCTGGCGATCGTCACCGAGGTGATGTGTAAGGAAGATGTCGAGGTGATCGCTGAGTTTGCCGACATCATGCAAGTCGGTACCCGCAGCATGGAGAACTACTCCCTGCTCGAAGCGCTCGGAGAATGCGGGCGCCCCGTTTTACTCAAGCGCGGGATGAGTGCCACTCTCGAAGACCTTCTTCGCTCCGCGCAAGTCATCGCAAGCGCCGGAAATCCGCAGATCATTCTTTGCGAGCGCGGCATCCGCACATTTGAGACGGCAACCCGCAACACGCTTGATATCGCCGCCGTGCCCGTCCTGAAGGCAGTGTCCCATCTACCCGTGATTGTCGATCCCAGTCATGCTGCCGGTGTTCGCAGCCTGGTTCCGATCTTAGCGCGCGCGGCAGCGGTCGTTGATGCCGACGGACTGCTCGTGGAAGTGCATCCTCATCCCGAACAGGCCCTGAGCGATGGAGAGCAATCGCTGACTTTTGGCGAGTTCCGCGACATGATGGACGACCTGCAACCATACCTGGCGTTGCGGGAAAGGACCGTGCAATCTCGTCCTAGGCTCCTCGCCGTTGTGGGAGCAGATTAGTGTTGCCTCGCTCCATTCTGGCTTGTTTGGTAGGTCTGTTCGCACTCGGCGTGCTCGGCGGTGGGTCGCAGGTGACCTCAACCACTGATTCGTTGTCATTCCTGTACACCATTGCAAAAGACTATGACCCTCTCGCTTGGTCGCACGGCGCCGAGCGGTTCCCTTCCGGAGCAGCGATCTATTTGACCGATGGCAAAGGTCAGCATCCGCTCGTCCACAGTTTCGCGGCGTCGGCAGATTCCGTGGTTTCCTTCGATGGAAAACGTGTTCTGTTCGCCGGCAAGCAGAAAGCCGGGGATCCGTGGCAGATCTGGGAGATTGCCCTAGCCGGAGGAGAGCCTCGGCGTATCAGTTCGACTCTCGGCGATTGTGTCCGGCCGTTTTATCTGCCGGAAGATCGCGTTGCGTATGCGTGCAAGGTGGCTGGGCGATTCGTCATTGAAGCTGCTGACCTCGCAGGCGGGAAGACGCTGGCCCTCACCTACGGCCCGGCAAATGTCATGCCCACCGATGTTTTGCGCGATGGACGCATCCTGTTTGAGGCCGGATATCCGCTCGGAGCCGTCGGCACTTCAGAAATCTACACCGTGTATTCCGATGGCAGCGGCGTCGAGTCCTATCGTTGCGATCACGGCAAGGCCCGTCAGGAAGGCAAACAGGTCGGCTCGGCAGATATCGTGTTCTCCAACCATTCGGGGCTCTCGAGATTTACGTCGGCACGTGCGGTGGAAGTTCCTGTCTCTGCTCCGGCCGGAGACTACGCGGGAGACGTCGTCGAAACGGCATCCGGGGATTGGCTGGTGCCCTGGCGGCCGAACGCGAGCGCCAGATTTCAATTGGTGGCATGGACTCCCGGCGCTGCTACGTTGCGGTCATTGCTGGCGGAACAAAATTCAAACATCCTCCAGCCCGCTCTTATCACCGAGCGAGTCGTGCCGAATCGGCATCCTTCCGGCTTGCATGATTGGCCGAATGCCAACCTGCTCTGCCTGAACGCCTATACCTCGAAATACCAATTCGCTCCCAACTCAATTCATTCTGTGCGGATGTATACACGCGACGACGCAGGGAACACCAGATTGCTTGGCGCCGCCCCGGTTGAGCGCGACGGATCATTTTTCGTTCACGTACCGACCGAACGGCCATTGCAGATTGAACTGCTCGATCAGGCCGGCAAAACGTTAAAGCGTGAGTCAGGCTTCTTCTGGCTGCGCCACGGCGAACAACGTGCATGCGTGGGATGCCACGCGGGCCCAGAAACTGCGCCAGAGAATGCGGTTCCGATGATTCTCTTAAAGTCCACGACGCCAACTGATCTAATTGGCGCACGAGCGCAGAATGCAGCGGGAGGACAATAACGTGCCCAAGCGAATTCTCGGACTCCTCCTGCTCTGCTCTTCCTTGTTGGCGCAAACACCGCCAGCCAGTTCGCCGAGCACGATTCGCTTCGAAGATGCCACCGCAAAATCGGGCATTCAATTCACTCACAGCTTTGGTGCACAACAACTCGGGTCGCTGCTGGAAGGCACTGGTTCCGGCTGCGTTTGGTTCGATTACAACAATGATGGCCTGCCCGATTTGTACGTAGTCAGCGGCAAGTCGCTTGAGGAAGGCATGCATCCCTATCCGTTCAAGCACCCACCCGCCACGCCGCCGCATAACCATCTCTACCGGAACAATGGCGATGGCACGTTTACTGACGTCACGGACCAGGCTGGTGTCGCCGCAAATATTTATGGCACGGCGGCGATCGCCGCGGACTTTGACAATGATGGATTCGAAGACCTCTTCGTCACGGGTTATGGACGCGCAATTCTCTACCACAATAACGGGAACGGTACGTTCACCGATGTAACGGCGAAAGCCGGCATTAAAGTGGATGGTTGGTCGATCAGTTCTGCCTGGCTCGACTACGATCGCGACGGCTGCGTCGACTTGTTCGTCGGGCGATACGTGAAGTTCGATCCCACCTACCGGAATTACTACCCTGCCGACAACTATCCCGGCCCGCTCGACTATGCCGCCGAAACCAATCGTCTCTATCACAACAATTGTGACGGAACATTTACCGACGTGACCGACAAGTCTGGAATCGGCGCATACAAAGGCCGCACGATGGGTGTGACCGCGGCAGACTTTGACGGCGACGGCTATCCCGACATCTACGTCGCCAACGACAAGACCGAGAACTTCCTATTCCACAACAAGCACGACGGGACGTTCGAAGAAGTCGCCGGCGATCTCGGAGTGGCATACGGCCAGAACGGCGAGAGCACCTCTGCCATGGGCCCGGTATTTGCCGATATCGACGGCGACGGCCGCGTCGATCTGTGGGTGACGGATTCCAAATACAACCGCCTGATGCGCAACACTGGCGAAAAGGGCTTCGAAGATATCGGCCCCAGTTCAGGCATTTCACAGGCGACAGCGCAGTACACGAGCTGGGGAACGGGCATCTACGACTTCGACAACGACGGCTGGCTCGACATCCTGATTTTCCACGGCGGATTGATTCACCTGATCCCACAAGAGCACTCGTTATTTCGCGGTCTGGGCAACGGCAAGTTTGCCGATGTGTCGCGCCAGGCAGGGCCGGTGCTCGACGCAAAGACAGTCGCGCGTGGCGCCTGCTTCGCCGATTACAACAACGAAGGAAAAGTCGGCGCATACGTTGTGAATCTAGGCGCGCCCGGCACCCTTCTGCACAACGTCACCCAAAACAGCAATCATTGGCTCGCGATTAAGCTCAAGGGCAAGAAAAGCAATCGTGACGGCATTGGCGCGCACCTCGAACTCATGGCAGGTGGCCATAAACAGATTGCCGAACGCACCGCTGGGTCGGGCTATCTCTCACAAGATGACGGCCGCCTTCACTTCGGCCTCGGCACAGCTGCCAAGGCCGACAAGCTTACGATCCAATGGCCCAGCGGGCGGGACCAAGTTCTCGAAAATCTCTCCGTCGACCGCGTGCTTACAGTGGAGGAGCCGTAGATGCCAGCCTCCCCTGCACGCACGGTGCAAGTCGCTCCTCTGGTCAGAGTCCTCTCGATCCTCGCCCTTGCCGCGGTGGCGATTGCAGCCGCGCCTGCTACCAAGCAGTCGTCAGCGATACGGGAACGTTATCTATCCCCGATCGAAATGGCTCTTTCTCCTGATGGCCGTCTCCTCTATGTGGTGTGCCAGGATAGCGACGAAGTGCGAGTGGTGGACGCCCAATCCGGGCTCGTCATCAACAGCGTTCCCGTGGGCCACGTTCCGCGTGGGATTGTTGTATCCCCGGATGGCCAGCAGCTGTTTGTGACGAATGCCTGGTCTGACACCGTATCGGTAATCGATGCCGGCACTCTGAAGGTCGTGCGGTCGCTGCCCACAGGCTTCGAACCAACCGGCATTGTGATCGACAAACCCGGCCAGACGCTTTACGTTGCCAATCGCCTCAGCTCCGACATTTCCGTGATCGACGTCAAGTCGGGAGAAGAGACCAAGCGTCTTCTCGCGGGAACCGGCGCGAGCTATCTTGCGCTTTCCCCGGATGGCAAATTGATCTATGCGAGCCACATCTATCCAAATCCTGGGCGCTTTCGCTCTCAGCCGAATTCAGAAATTACCGTAATTGATACCGAGCGTCAGGTCGTAGTCGACCGCAAGATGCTTCACAATGTGGCGGGCGTCTTTCATATCGCTTTATCTTCGGATGGCAGGTTAGGCGTGGCCGCGCAGCTCCGGCCAAAAAATCTGATCCCGATGGCGCACGTCGAGCATGGATGGGTATTTGGCGATTCGCTCACACTATTCGGGCCGGACGTTCCTGCGGATACTCCGGGCGGAGTCATCCAGATTCCAATCGACGAACTCGATCGCTACTATGCGCTGCCCTGGGGAGTGGTCATCTCACCCGACAAGTCGAAAATTTTCATTACCACCGCGGGATCTGAGAGTGTCACGGTCGTTGACGTTCCTCGCCTCCTGAAAGCCGCGAAGACGCGACGGCAGCCATTCATCAATGACCTTTCGGCCTCGGCGGATTATGTGTTGGCGAGGATTCCTGTCGGCCGCAATCCGCGCGGCGTTTTGTTATCGCAAGACTCCCGGCATCTGTATGTCGCCAATCGCCTGGATGACAATATCTCCGTCATTGATACGACGACAAACAGAGTCCTCTCGACCATCGATCTGGGCGGCCCTAAGAATATCGACCCCCTCCGCCGTGGCGAGCGCATCTTCTATACGGCTGATTACGCATTTCAAGGCCAGTTTGGTTGCGCCAACTGTCATCTCGACTCGACCATCGATGGCTTGCAGTGGGATCTCGAGCCGGACGGTTTTGGTAAAGACATCGTCGATAATCGCTCGCTCGAAAATCTGGCTGGCACGGAGCCTTTCAAGTGGAATGGCGGCAATCCCGACATGCCGACCGAATGCGGGCCGCGCACCGAAAAATTCTTCTTCCGATCGCAGAGTTTCAATCAGCAGCAATTGACCGATCTGGTGACGTTTGTCTACTCGCTCCCGTATCGCCCCAACCGCTACCGGCTTCCCAATGGAGAACTGACTCCGGCCCAGGAACGCGGCAAAGCCGTCTTCGAACGGACGAAATCCAAGAGCGGCCAACCGATTCCCGCAGCGAATCGGTGCGCCACTTGTCACAGCGGGCCGAAATACACCAACCAGCACCAATTGGATGTCGGCACCGGCAAGCCCACCGACCGCTCGCCCATTATCGACGTGCCGCAACTCCCGAACGTGGCTTACTCGGCGCCCTACCTGCACGATGGCTCGGCGCGTTCCATGGAAGAGATTTGGACCATCTTTAATCCGAAAGACACCCACGGCGTGAGCAACGACCTGACTAAAGATGAATTGAACGACTTGATCGAGTACTTGAAAACGTTATGAAAGCAAGAACCTCAATCATGCTTGCGGCACCCCTGATCGCAGCATTGCTGGCCTCGGCCCAAGACATGCCACGATTCCGCTGGGAAAACTTCACCACTGCAAACGGCCTGCCTGACAATCACGTCTTCTGTGTGCTGGTGGACGGCAACCGCATCTGGGCCGGCACGGAAAACGGGCTCGGTCTCTACGAAAATGGCGCATGGAAAGTTTTTCGCCCAGCCGATCCGCAACCGGGTTCTGAACAGCAGGGCATTGCTCATCAAGCCGTGCTTTCTCTCGCCCTCGACCATCGCAAGGGCGATGTATGGGCCGGCACAATGGGCGGTCTAAGCCGTGTCTCAGCTGGACGCATCGATAACTTCACGCAACTGAACTCCGGCCTGAGCAATGACATCGTCTACGGAGTCGGAGTCCAAGGCGACTTCGTCTGGACCGCGACGGCCGCTGGAGCCAGTCGCCTGAATACCCGCACCGGCCAGTGGTCGCTCTTCAACAATCGCAACACTCCCATGGGCGAAATTTGGACCTACGCGGTCAGTCCCGCCGAGGACAAGGTCTATTATGCAGTCTGGGGCGGAGGTGTGCTCGAATACGATCAGAAAACTGAGCACTGGAAGGATTACAACGATCCCGACGGAGAAAACGAAATCGTGCTCATGAAGGATCAAGGCTTGATCCACGAGATCACCACTTCAGTTAGCTACGTCGATAAGATCGTGTGGATCGCAACCTATTTTGGCGCCAGCCGCTATGACGGGCGCTACTGGCACAACTTCCTGACCAAAGACAGCGGCTTGCCCAGCAACTTTATCAGCCAGATTAAGGGCGTCGATGCCAACCGGGCCTGGTTCTCGACCGACAAAGGACTGGCGTATTACGATGGCACAAATTGGGCCGTGTATCGTCCGGCACTCGATACGCACAAGCCAGAGATGCTGGTGCGCGACGCCAACGGGACGGTGAAGACGATCGCGGTCCAAAGCGCGCCGGCGCACAACTACGTACTGGGCGTCGATTTTCAGGGAGACGACATCTGGGTTGCAACGGCCAAAGGTTTGAGCCATGGGATCCGGCAAAAGCAACCTGCAGAAGCAGCCCAAGTTTTAAGTACGCCAAGAGTAACGGGAAAGAAATAGCAATGAATCAGGAGTCATTTATGAACGTTCAGGAGTTACTGGCGGAAGTGGCGACCGCACCGGTTGTGAAGCGAGCCATTACCAACCACACAGCGTTGAACGAAGCTTACGATTACGGCAGCGCTTTTTCCCGAGGTATGCGGATTGACTTGAACGGAATCAGCATCCTGCTGATCTCCGGAACTGCCAGCATCGACGAGCACGGCAATACCGTTCACGTCGGCGATCTGCGCGCTCAACTACGTCGCACCTTCGACAACATCACCAGGCTGCTCGCCTCCGAGGGTGCCAGCTGGCACGACATCGTGCGTACCACGTGCTATCTGCGTGATATCGAGCGGGATTATCAGGCCTTCAACGAAGAGCGTACGCGGTTCTATAAAGAGCAAAAGCTCGACCCGCTGCCTGCTTCCACTGGAATCCAGGCAATCCTTTGCCGTCCGGATTTGCTGATCGAAATCGAAGCGATTGCCATGTTCCGACCGAAATAGCCCACGGCGGCTCGAGGAGAGGGAGTTGTTATGCGTCGCGTCATGATTGTTCTCACGTTCGCTGTGCTCGCCTGTGCGGCCTGGGCTCAGACTTTCCCTCCGTGTGAATGCGGAAAGAATCCTCCCGGTCCGCCGCCCAATCGCACGCTGAAGCCGTATACGGGCGCGCCCCAGGATCTGCGTCCGTTCTCGAAGTTCACTACCCCTTACTACGAGTACTACCAGGACTTGATCGAATACAACGGCGCTGCCCGCGACATCCCTGATCCTGACCTGAAGAGTCTCGACGAGATTCGCATTGGCTTTCTCGCGCCCCTCTACGACCATCCTGACCAGGTGTCCGGAAATCGCATGCTGCATGGTGCGCAGATGGCGGTTGACGCAGCGAACGCCGCCGGCGGTTATTGCGGCAAGCCTTTTCGTCTCGTAAGCCACAACGACTACGACAACTGGCAGAACAGCAATACCGGGGTCGCGGGCGTGGCGAGAGATTCGGCCATCTGGGGCGCGGCATCCAACGACGCCGTCCGCATGATCTATGACGACAAGGTCTGGGCCATGTTCGGCTCCATCAGTTCGGAGTCCACACATATCGCGCTTCGTCTCACTCTCAAAGCGGAGACCCCGCTGGTCAATAGCGCCTCCACTGATCCCACAATTCCTGAAACGATCATTCCCTGGTACTTCACCGTTTTGCAGGATGACCGCCTGCAGGGCTACACGCTGGCCCGCCACATCTATGACGAACTCGGCATCAAACGTGTCGCGATCTTGCGTGTGAACGATCGCTACGGCCGTCTCGGCGTTTTGAAGTTTCGCGACGCATCCCGTCGCCTCGGTCATCCCGTCGTGATCGAGCAGAAGTTCAAGCCCGGCGACACTGACATGCGCCGGCAATTGCAGGTCATCCAAGACTCTCGAGTTGAAGCTATCGTCCTCTGGACTGATGTGGCCCCGGCTGCAATGATCCTGAAGCAGATGCAGGAACTGAACATGAAGCAGCGCATGTTCGGCAGCCATCGCACGATCTCCGGCACTGCCGACGACGAACTGATCAAACTTGCGGGAACAGCGGCCGAAGGCTTTGAGGCCGTCTATCCCTACGATCCCACCCGCAGCGATCCGCGATGGCTCGATTTCAATGCCCGCTATGAGGCGCGCTTCCACGAAAAGCCCGATCACTTTGCCGCTCTCGCATACGACCAGATGCAGATTCTACTGAATGCGATCTGCCGCGCGGGGCTAAATCGCGGGCGTATTCGCGATGCGCTGGCGGGAATCGAGAACTATAAAGGTGTCACGGGCGACATGGTTTTTGATCCGAACAGCAAGAACATCGCGCCTCTGTTTCTCGGTCACGTTCACAACGGAACGATCGAGTACCGCCGCATCACCATGGAAAAGCCTTATGCGAAAGTCGGCGAGAACGGTGTGCAATATTTTGGCCCGGAGACATCCGACCGCGATTCGAAGGAAATCAGGATTGCGGTATTTGGACCAAACGCCGATCGGATTGTTGGATCTCCTGACGTTAGGCAGTTACTAGACGTTCTGAATGCGCAGGAACCGCATTTCACTTTGGACGCCATTTCAACAGGCGACTCCTGGGGCAAAGCCTCGACGGCGATTGTACAGGCGATATATCAAAGCCATGCGGCCGGCATCATCGCGCTCGACCGCAATTCGAGCCATTTGGCCGAACAGATCGGCGTGAAAGCCTTCGTTCCTGTAATTGCGATCTCTTCGGATAAAACGCTCACTTCAACCAACATTCCGTGGATCTTCCGTCTGCCGGACGGCACGGCCGCGTCCGATGCCGTACGAGTATTCGCGCTGGCCGAGAAAGCATCGGGCGCGAATCGCGGTAAGATTCGGGAGTTCCTCGCTTCCGGTTCGCCGGCCGGGCAAATCAGGTTCGACTCACGGGGCGAGGTGCAGTGTAACGGGAAGAGCACGACTTCGGTCGTGCCGTAAACGACGCAGAACCTGGCGGCTTCAGCCGCTGGGCGCGCACTCGATAACATCAGGAAATCCGCTCTAGTTTCAGCTTCCCTGTATAAATCGCCATTCCAACCACGGCGTCGACGTCAATCGCGTTGAGCCGGTCGATCTCGTCATTCGTCGTAATGCCTCCGGCCGCAATTAGCTGTTTCTTCGTGCAATCTCGCAGCTGACGAACGTTGTCGAAAGGAATGCCCTGCATCAGGCCTTCAGTGTCGATATGTGTGTAGAGAAAGGCTCCGCACCACGGTTCTAGAGCCGCGATCATCTCCAGCGGCGTTGTGTTCGTCAATTCGCGCCATCCTCGAATAGCCACTCGCCCCTGCTTGGCATCGATCGCGAAAACCAGTCTTTCCGATCCGAGCGCCTCCGCAGCCTCCTGCGCAAAAGTCTGGTTGGGTGCGCCATCTCGTACGAGCGAAGATCCGAGAATTACCCTTTGTGCACCAGCAGCCAGCACTTCTTCCGCAGTCTGAACGGTCCGCAATCCTCCGCCGACCTGGCATGGAAGCCGTTTTGCGAAGTCGCGCACAAGGGCGCGATTGTTCCCCGTCCCCATCGCCGCGTCCAGATCGATGAGTTGGACCAGCGGAAATGCGGAGAAGCGCACGATCCACTCTTCGAAGTCATCGAATTCGAGCGCTTTGCGCTCGCCTTGTACGAGCTGGACGATTTTGCCGCCCAT
>JBELAC010000319.1:0-3611 GCA_049509215.1 Terriglobales bacterium | reverse complement strand
GCGACATCTACAATCGCACCGTAATTGGCATGGTTCGCGAGCGGTTGTCGCCGCGCTACACCATGATGACGTTGCTCGGGCTCCATCGCTATGAGCAATCTGGTCGGCGTTCTCCTGTTGCCATATCAACTGTGCTCGAGGCGTTGCTGTGCGATACCAATTGGATCAATAGCGCTGGCGACCTCGGATTGCTGCTCTGGACCTGTGCGGAACTGACTCCTAAAAGGGTCCCTGAGGTTTACGAAAAAGTGGGTGCGCAAAGCGCATTGGCTCGTTTTTCGGATGCTCGCCGTGGTCACACCATGGAAGTAGCATGGTTCCTAACTGGACTTGCAAATTGTCATTTGTCCGGGAGCAGCAACTTGCCTGGCTTGTCCGAACAAATCGCAACTGCACGACAGATACTGGAACGCAACTGCGGTCGTTCAGGCGTCTACGGCCACCTAAGCCAGGACAAGTCTGTGGGTGGTTATTTGCGTGGGAGAATCGGCAGCTTCGCCGATCAGGTATATCCCACGATTGCTTTCTCGCGATTGTCCCAGGCCATTGACGACGGCAAGGCTCGGGAGATGGCCTTGCGCACGGCGGAGAGAATGTGCGAGTTGCAAGGAGCGTTGGGGGAGTGGTGCTGGCACTATGATTCGGTAACCGGCAGAGTAGTCAGCCGATATCCTGTTTATTCCGTGCATCAGCATGCCATGGGGCCAATGATGATGTTTGCCGCCAGCGAGGCGACCGGGCGTGACTTCAACGACGCGATCTACAAAGGGCTCGCATGGATCAGCGGCGACAACGAGATGCAGCGCGATTTCGTCGAGCCGTCGCTTGGCCTGGTGTGGCGCTGCATTTACCTCGATTCGATGGATGCTTACACGGACGCCGCTCGGCGGTTCTTCCAGTTGCGGAGCGGCCCGGCGGATGTCCGCCAACTGAAAGTTCGCTACGAATGCCGTCCCTACGAACTGGGATGGCTGCTTTACGCCTTCGCTGGACGATAATCCTCCGCTTCCTTTCCGCGACCCCATCCAAAACTGATTTATGCGCGTTCTCTACAGCTTTCCTCACAAAATGGGTGCCGACCGCATCTGCTATACGGCGTGGCAGCAGGTGCGAGGTCTCGTCTCGGCTGGTGCCGACGTGCTGTTGTTCCCAGGAGCCTTATCGCGCCCAGTTCCGGATTCTGTAAAAGTTCAGACGACTCTGGCCCGTGGAAAGCTGCGCCTGCCCTACAAGCTGGTGGGAAAGCTCCGTGCTCTTGCTCTTCATGACAGAATCGTGGCTCGGCGTTTGGAGAAACTCGCCGGACAGATCGATGTCGTTCACGTTTGGCCCTGCGCAGCTCTGGAAACGATCAAGGCCGCAAAGCGGTTGGGGATTCCAACCATGCTCGAGAGACCAAACGCGCATACGCGGTTCGCCTACGAGGTGGTTAATCAGGAATGCCGACGGCTCGGTATCACGCTTCCGAAAGGCCACGAATATGAGTTCAACGAAAAGGTGCTGCAGTTGGAAGAAGAGGAGTTTCGTCTAGCGGACTATCTGCTTTGCCCCTCCGATTTCGTTGCTCAGACGTTTCGTGATCGAGGTTTCCCCGCAACAAAGCTACTCCGGCACCAGTATGGCTTTGAAGCGGAAGATTTCTACCCTGAGCCCGATCCGCGCGATCCGAACAAGAAATTTACAATGCTTTTTGCCGGACAATGTGCGGTTCGAAAAGGCGTTCATTTCGCTGTCGACGCATGGCTTGCCTCGCCAGCGAAGGGAAATGGAGTCTTCTATATTGCCGGCGGCTTTATCCCGGAGTATAGGCAGTACCTTGATCCATTCCTCAAGCTCGATCCCAGCATCGTTGTGCTGGGTCATCGGAGTGACCTGCCGACCTTGATGCGTAAGGCCGATGCTTTCGTACTGCCTAGTCTTGAAGAGGGATCGCCGCTGGTTTGTGCGGAGGCAATGGCCTCCGGCTGTGTAAATCTGGTCTCTGATGTCTGCACCGATGTTTGCCAGCATATGGAGAACGCCCTGGTGCACCGTGCCGGGGACACAGATACCCTGTCCCGGCACATCGGGAGTCTCTACGAAGACCGCGATTTGCTCACAACACTGCGCGAAGGAGCTCTCCGCAAGCGCGGTCAGTTCACCTGGACAACAGCCGGGCGTGCGCTGCGAAGAGCGTACTCAGACGCAATAACGGGCTACACTGCGGCGGCTTCAATTGCCCTGGCAACTTGTTGAGTCTGGTGGACAGAATGGCCGTAGCCGAAATGGCGACCGAGCAAAGGATCCAAACCGCCAGAACCTTCGATTTCCGCAAGCGACTTCCTGCATTGGATGGTCTTCGCGGGCTCGCGATCTTAGCGGTATTTTTTTATCACTATGCGGGGGGCGTGGGCGCTCATACGACTTCATCCGCGGTTCGGGCATTGTCCGTGGTGTTTGCGTTGGGATGGTCGGGCGTGGATTTGTTTTTTGTCCTGTCCGGCTTTCTGATCACGGGAATTTTGTATGACACGCAGAATGATCCCGAATATTACCGAAATTTCTACGCGCGCCGCGTGCTTCGCATATTCCCGATCTACTATCTGCTGGTCGTGATTTACCTGTGCCTCGGTCTGTTTTTGGGTGCACAATGGAAGCCTGCTCACCTTTTCTTTTTGGTGTACTTGGGATATCCCGCCGCGTTGATATGGCCGTCGCTCACGGCAGCTGTTCCATCGCTTGCCGTTACACATTTGTGGTCCTTGTCCGTGGAGGAGCAGTTTTATATGGCTTGGCCCTGGCTCGTCGCCAAACTCCGCACGCGGAGAGCCATTTTGCTCGGATGCCTCGTAGTGGCGATTCTTGCTCTGGCCCTGCGTGTCTGCATCTGGGCTTCGGGCTGGAATCCAGACTGGGCCACTGGCTTCTTGTTCTGCCGCATGGATCAGCTTGCTCTCGGCGCTGCGATCTCGATACTCATCAGAGGGTCGCTATACGAACGGATCTTGCGATGGGCACCCGTCTTGGCTGTCTGCGCCACGGCACCCGTGATTGCTATGTTCTTCGTTCGGCATACAGTGGATCGCAGTGACCCTGTGCTTTGGACGATCGGTTATACGCTTATCGCATCTTCTTACGGAACTCTCCTGTTGCTCTGTCTGCGCCCTTGTTCGTGGGTTCAGGCACTGTTTTCTTGGAGCATTTGGCGAACTTTTGGCAAATACAGCTACGGTCTTTATCTTTACCACTTTCCACTTGCCGCCCTACTCAGCCCAATGAGGGAGAATTTCGTGACGCGTCTGCATTCCTTCTGGGTGGGAAGCACGCTGTACATGTTGGCGTGTCTGGCGGTCAACCTGTTCATTGCAGCGGCGAGCTTCCACTTTTTTGAATCTCCCATCATGGGACTCAAGGGCAGGTTTAGCTATACTTCAGAAAACAGATGATTTAGGTCATCACGAAATTTACGCAGAGGATCCTCAGCCACAATGAACATCAGTAGCGCAGTGAACGATAGGGTTGACCAATCACAATGGCAGACCGCGCAGTCTTGGGAGCGCGCATTTTGCTACGCCAGCAAAAGAACTTGGCCAAGTTGGGGAAGAACCACATCTGGCGTCTCCTCTCATTGT
>JBELAC010000318.1:0-3684 GCA_049509215.1 Terriglobales bacterium | reverse complement strand
CCGCCGCAACTCCGCCAGGAGCGCCCCAAGCTGTCTCCTCTGCGGGAAAAGAGCCGAACCCAGCGAGCATGATCGTTACCCAAAGTCCCGCTCCCGGACAGAAAATTGCCGCCGGGAGCTGGGTGAGCTTCGACGTCCGATGAGCCTGTTACTCAACTGCCTGTGTCTGGGCCAGCCAATTCCGGCCACGTCAGCGCTTGTTCTTTTGAATAATCGCGGCGAAGAATCCATCACAGGGATGGACGCCCGGGATTGTGCGTAGGTAGGTTCCTCGAACCAGCGATTCCACCATGGCTCCGCTCAACTTGTCGGACAGTTCACCGGCCTGACGCAGCCGTTCCAGTTCTTCGCGGCAATCCATGATTGAAAATTTTGGCGAACCAGCGAGCGCGGCTTCCACGACCGATTCATTTTCCTCGCATTCTAACGAACAGCTCGAATAGATGAGCCTCCCGCCTGCTGACAGTTGCGCCAGTGCGGATTTCAGAATGGCAATTTGTCGCGCTTGCAGATCATCAAGATCTTGCGGGGTGAGCCTCCATTTTATTTCCGGATTGCGCGCCAGCGTGCCGGTTCCGGAACAAGGAACGTCGGCCAGAATGCGGTCGAACGCTTCTGAAAACGGCAATTGGCGGGCATCTGCAGCGACCACGCGGACATTCGGCCGGCGGGCCAATCCCCGCAACAAGCGCGCACGGTGTGGATGCAAGTCCGAGGCGATCACCATGGAGTCCTGATTTCGTTCGGCGACCAGAGTGGTCTTGCCGCCCGGAGCGGCGCAGCAATCGAGGATAGTTTCTCCCCGGCCAACCAACAGCGCAACGAGTTGTGAGGCCTCATCTTGAATTGAGATGCGGCCCTGCTTGTGAGCGCGGGTGCGCGTTACGTCGCCTGCAACGACGATGCGCGCGCTGGATAGCAGTCGACCAGGCACAACCGTAACAGCAGATTCCGCAAGTTCTTTCAGCGCCCGGTCATCGTAAATGTGAAGAGCCGTGGAAGGCGCAGTTTGGTCATTGGCACAGATCTTCTGCGCCTCCGCAAACCCGTAGCGCCTGGCCCAGCGTTCCACTATCCATTCGGGATGGGCGGAATTGCGAGCCAGTTCGATCGGATTGGAAGACCTGAGGATTTCGGCAAAAGCATCTGCCCCGGCGGCTCCGGAAGCACCAGGAGTGCCCGCAGCAAGCTTGCGAAGGACGGCATTGACAAATCCGCCCGCCGAACGCTTTCGCGCCGCCTTCACCATCTCCACGCTTTCGAAGATAGCCGCACGCGCCGGAACTCGCGAAAGAAACTGCAATTGGTATGCGCCCAGGCGCAGCGCCGCGAGAACCTCCAAATCGAGACGCTCGATCTTCTGCGCGGACGCGCGAGCGATATGGTGATCGAGCCATGACCGCCAGCGCAGAACACCCATGACGAGTTCGGTCGTCAGCCCGTGATCCGGAGAAGAAAGTTTTGAATAGCGTGCGGAATGCAGCAATTCGCTGGCGTAGGAGTGTTCGCGCTCAACCTTCAGAAGAATTTCGAAAGCCGCAGCGCGGGCTGGAGAGACGGCCATTGCGGACTATTGTCCCACGTCCGTGCCCTCGCAGCCACATTGCGCTCGCTTCGCTTCTCGAGCTAAGTTCCGAGGAGATCGCCGGTTTTAGGCCGATAGCCATTGATGAATTCTTGCGCCGTCATCCGGCGCTTGCCTTCAAGTTGAATTTCGATCAGATCGAGAACTGTATTCTGGCCGCAGCCGACCGCTAGATGCGCCCCCTCCACCGCGATCGTTCCCGGTGCCAACGTGGCCACAGGCTGTATTGGTTCAGCGCGATGCACTTGCAGCGTCTTCGCTCTAAATGTCGTGAAGGCCCCGGGCCATGGCCGGAATCCGCGCATGCGATTGAATAAATCGGCTGCCGAACGAGTGAAGTCCATCCGCCCGTCTTCTTTTGTCAGGATCGGCGCGAGAGTAGACTTCGTATGATCCTGCGGGACGGCCTGCAGTTCTCCGCTCTCGAGCGCGCGCAGCGTCTCCACCATAAGGTCCGCGCCGACTGATGCCAACTTCGGGCCCATGGTCTCGGCCGTATCGTCTGGCAAGATCGGCATTTCGCGTTGCAAGAGTATGTCGCCCGTGTCGAGCCCGGCATCAATGCGCATGGTCGTAACGCCAGTGATCGATTCGCCGCCGGCAATGGCCCACTGGATGGGCGCAGCTCCGCGATATTTGGGCAGAAGTGACGCATGCAGATTCAGATTTCCAAAACGGGGAAGATCGATCATCCACTGCGGAATAATCCGCCCGTAGCCGACAACGATGATCGCGTCAGGATGCAGCGCCTCAAGTTGTGCACGCAATTCTTCGTTGTTCTTGATTGTGTTGGGCTGCACGACAGGGATGCGAAGTCGGATCGCCGCTTCTTTCACGGGCGAAGCGACCATTTCCATTCCGCGTCCGCGAGGACGATCCGGCTGCGTCACCACCAGCGGTACGGAATGACCAGCCTCAACCAGCGCGTCCAGCGTCGGGACGGCGAAACGGGGTGTGCCGGATAAAACCAGGTTACAAGTCACGGGTGTCAGGTCTCAGGGAAAGCATAGCAGTCACCGTGACGCGATCCTCCTACCACTCTCCGGCCTTTACCAGTTTCTTGATCCTGCGCTTGATAAGGTCGCGCTTCAACCCGCTGATGTGCGAGATGTAAAGTTTGCCGTTCAAGTGGTCAGTCTCATGCAGAAAAGCGCGCGCCAGCAGGTCTTCTCCCGTGTGCTCAAAAACCTTGCCGGTCGCGTCTTGCGCGCGGACTGTTACGATCTTGGCGCGCGAAACATCCTCGCGAAACTCAGGGATGCTAAGGCAGCCTTCACTTCCACGCTGGCGGCCTTCTTTGCCGACAATCTCCGGATTGATAAGAACGAGCTTGGCATCCGGGTCTTCTTTGAATGTGACGTCGACGACAGCGATCCGTTTCGAAATGCCGATCTGTGGCGCAGCCAGCCCAACGCCTCGCGCGGCATACATGGACTCGAACATGTCTTCGATGAGCTTCTTAAGTTCGTCGTCGAAGGTTGTGACTGTCGCCGCGGGTTTCTCCAGGACCGGATCACCAAATTTTACGATTGGATAAATCATGTTGTTTGTCGCTGCCAGTTTTACCGCTTCAAAAGCTTTTCAGTTGCTCCAGATAACCCTCAAAATTCCGTTCAGTTTCCTTCAGCGAGTCACCGCCGAATTTTTCGAGAGCGCAGCGCGCCAGCGTCAATGCCACCATCGCTTCGGCGGCGACACCGGCGGCGGGAACAACGCACACATCGGAGCGCTCGTACGCAGCTTTCACCGCCTCCCGCGTCGTAAAATCCACCGACTGCAACGGCCGGCGCAAGGTTGAAATTGGCTTGAGATAGCCGCGAACGCGAATTTCCTGTCCATTGGAAACGCCGCCTTCAATGCCTCCAGCATTGTTGCGCGTCCGCGTGAATCCCGCAAAACCCGCTTCGCGCTCATACCCGATCTCGTCATGCACAGCCGACCCCGGCGAATGCGCTGCCTGAATGCCGCTTCCGATCTCGACTGCCTTTACCGCCTGCAGCGACATGACCGCGGCGGCCAGCAGTGCGTCCAGTCGCTCATCCCATTGCACATAAGTGCCGAGTCCAGGAGGAACGTTACGCGCCACAACTTCGAAAACT
>JBELAC010000317.1:0-3695 GCA_049509215.1 Terriglobales bacterium | reverse complement strand
AAATATCAATGCGGAAACAGAAGGGCTTCTCACTTATCGAATTGCTGATCGTGGTTGCGATCATTTTGATCATCGCCGCTATCGCCATTCCGAACTTGCTGCGCGCTCGCATTGCGGCCAATGAATCGTCCGCAGTCGCTTCGGTTCGCACCGTCAACACAGCTCAGATCACTTACAACTCCAGCTATTCCACAGTTGGTTACGCGAGCTCTTTGGGAGCCCTGGCGGGCACCAGCTGCACACCGCCTAGCTCTAACAGCGCTTGCCTGATCGACACCCAGTTGGGTGGCGGCAGCAAGAGCGGCTACTCGTTCGGCATCTCGGGCACGTCCGGTACCCCGGTGAATACGTATCAGATGATCGGTGCGCCTTTGACTCCGAACCAGACCGGCGTGCGTTACTTCTGCTCGTTCGCCGACGCTGTTGTCCGCGTGAACCCGACGGGCGCGATCGCCACCTGCGACTACACCCAGGGACCACTGAACGCAAACTAACTAAGTTGACTCTTCCGGGCGCGTCCTAGTTTCGCGCCCGATTCTTTATCCAAATCGGCGACCCCACAAAACCAAACGCCTCCCGAATCTGATTCTCAAGAAACCGCTCATAAGAAAAATGCAGCTTCACCGGGCGGTCCGTAAACAGCACAAACGTGGGAGGAGCGATCGCTGCCTGCGTCATGTAATAAATCCGCACGCGCTTGCTCACCGGCACCGAGGCGCGCTCGAAGTCAACTGTTCGCAGGAACCGGTTCATCTCTCCGGTAGTCACGCGCTTGCGCCGCTCGGCGGCGACCTTCTCGATCAGCGGCAGAATCTTATCCGTTCCCTTACCCGTGTGCGCCGAAATGAAAACGATGGGTGCGTAGCTCAGAAACTTGAGCCCATACCGCAGGCGCTCTTCATAAAGCTTGCGGTCCTGCGGACGCCTCGAATCCTGAATGCGCGCGGCCTTCGACTGGCTGATGGCGCGCTTCTCGCCGCTCGCAATCAAATCCCACTTGTTGACCACGATAATCACCGAGCGCCCGCTCTCATGCGCGTAACCGGCAATGGTCGCATCCAGCCCGCTGACTCCCTCGGTCGCGTCGACCATGAAGAGCGCCATGTCCGCCGCCTCCAGATGCCGCCGCGACATCACCACCGAAAGCTTCTCTGCCATCAGCCGAGTCTTCCCCTTGCGCCGGATGCCCGCCGTATCAATAAACCGAATCGGCCGCCCGTTGTACTCCATGACCTCGTCAACCGCGTCGCGCGTGGTTCCCGGAATCGGCGAAACAATCGCGCGCGAAGTCCCCGTGAGCTGGTTCAGGAGCGTGGATTTGCCGACGTTCGGATGGCCGATGATCGCGACTTTGATTTCGCGGGAAGCGTCGTCGGTCGTTGGCCGTTGGTCGTCGACCCCGTCATTCGCTGTTCGTCGTTCGCCATTCGCATCCGCTTCTTCTTCGGCTTGCTCTGCCCCAGACTCCTCATCTCCTGAATAGCCCGTGGCGTCGGCGACGGAATAATCCGTTGGGGACTTGGCCAGGTCGTCGAAGTCTTCGGCCACGTCTTCCGGAACATCCGGCAGTCCGGAACTCCTGCGCGTAGCGTTCTTCCCGCGAACAGGCTTCGCCGGAGCATTCCTGCGCCGCGCACTCATCGAAGGAGCATTTTTCCATTCGGTGCCTTCCTCCGTGTCCTCCTTGGTTAAACTCTTCGCCGGTAGCGCCTCAAGCAGAGCGTCCAGCAAATCATCCAGCCCGCGCCCGTTCTCAGCCGAGATCGGAAACACGCGCCGAATCCCCAGCCGGTGGAACTCCCCCACAATCCCAGCCTGCTTATCGGAATCCGCCTTATTCACCGCCAGAAACAACGGCTTTCCTGTCTTCCGCAGCAGCCGCGCCAGATCCATGTCGGGAGCAGCAATCTCGGAGCGTCCATCGACCACCATCACGATGGCGAACGCTTCATCCAACGCAACTCGTGCCTGTCGAAAAATCTCAGCGGGAATGAATTCTTTGTCGTCGGTGACGATGCCGCCTGTATCCACAACGCGAAACTCGCGTCCGCGCCACTCCGCTTCGCCATACAGCCGGTCGCGCGTGATGCCGGGTTCGTCGCCGACAATCGCACGGCGCGATCCGGTGAGCCGGTTAAACAACGTAGATTTTCCGACATTAGGGCGGCCAACGATGGCCACCAAGGGCTCAGCTGCCGAATTCGTAGTTGGAGTTTTCATGAGAAAAGAGACGGACCGCTTCCGCAGGTCGTTCTGACGGGTTTTCCACTGACCACTAGCCACTAACCACCAGCCACTGTTTATTATAGAGACTCCGTGCCCTCTTCTTCTCATCCCGTCTCGACCTCCGCGGGATTCTCGCTCTACCAGTTTTTCGCGCCCGGCGGCGTCCTGTCGAAAAGCCATCCTGCCTATGAGTTCCGCCGCGGCCAATTGCAGATGGCCCAAGCCGTCGAAGAAGCGCTCGAAGAGAAGCGTCACCTGGTCGTCGAAGCCGGGACGGGTACCGGCAAGACGCTCGCGTATCTGCTGCCGGTCATCCGCTCGGGTAAGCGCGTGATCATCTCGACCGGCACGAAAAATTTGCAGGAGCAACTGTACTTCAAAGACGTGCCGTTTCTGGAGCGGGCGTTGTTCGCGAATGACAGCGCGGACAAGGAGGAGATTCCTCGCTTCGCTCGGAATGACAACAGTTCTTTCGGTCCTGGAACTGCTTCGGCTGGTGGCGCGGGAAGTAGACTTTCTGTCTGCTACATGAAGGGCCGCAACAATTATCTTTGCCGCAAGAAGCTTTACGACCTTACCGACCAGCCCGTCCTGAGCGGGCTCGAAGAAATCGAACACTATCGTGCCATTGCCGCGTGGGAAAAAACCACGCGGACCGGAGACCGCGCCGAACTCGCCGAACTGCCCGAGGCGAGCGCGCTTTGGCACAAGCTCGACGCGCGCGCCGATACCTGTCTCGGCCAGAAGTGCAAAGAGTACGACCGCTGCTTCATCACCGAGATGCGCCGCCGCGCTGCCGAAAGCGACATCATCATCGTCAACCATCACCTGTTCTTCGCCGACCTGGCCATCAAACTTGAGGCCGACGGCGCGCCCGACGCGGGAGTTCTCCCCGAATGCGGCGCGGTGATTTTCGACGAAGCCCATGAACTCGAAGAGGTCGCTGGCAATTACTTCGGCATCTCCGTCAGCAATCTGCGCATGGACGAACTGGCCCGCGACTGCGAAAATCTGCTGCAGCGCGAAAAGCTCTACACGCCGCAAATGTCGGGCGCGATCCAGTCGCTGCGCGAGCGCTCGCAACTATTCTTCTCGCTGCTGCCCTCGCAGGAGGGCCGCATGGCCTTCGATACGCGCCGCGAATTCCTCGAAGAAAATGGAGAAGAATTCCTGGCCCTCAACCAGGCGCTCACCCGGCTGGTTGCGGAGTTTGAGCAACTTCCGCAAAAACCGGATGAAGTCTTCACGCTTGCCAGGCGGGCTCAGCAACTGCAGGTGCAGCTCCGCTTCGTGATGGAAGACGAACATCCGAACACGGTTTTCTGGATCGAGCGCCGCGGCTTTCGTGGTTCGCCGAACTCAGGTCGCCGCAAATCTTCAGATGACAAAATGTCGGGCGGCCGCAGCAACGTCTTTCTGCAAGCGACGCCCATCGAGGTCGGCCAGATTCTGCGCGAGTGCCTCTGGTC
>JBELAC010000316.1:0-3863 GCA_049509215.1 Terriglobales bacterium | reverse complement strand
CGCGTATTCGGCGGAGGGCGCGGTTCCACTCCGCTACCCTGGCGCGGATTCTCAATTGCGTTCGCGTTCATGCTGCTGTTCGTCGCGATGCGCGTCTACATCAGCCGCTTTGAGGCCCTGTTCGAAGAGCATACGATTTTCAGCGGCGTGAATTATACCGATGCCCATATCACTCTGACTGGCCTGCTCGTCGTCTGTGCAGCGCTCGTCTTGGGCGCGCTCATTGCCTTCGTGAACGTCGTATCGCCGCCTCGCGTCAGCCGGCTGGCAATCGCCCTCGCCCCCGGCCTGATTTGTTACCTCGGCCTTCAACTGGTCGCCTGGTATGTCGGCAACTTCATCGTCAAGCCAAACGAACTGGTTCGCGAACGCCCTTACATCGCCCACAACATCGAGATGACGCGTCAGGCCTACGGATTGGATCGTGTCACGCAGCGCGAGTTTCCCGCCGAGACCACCGTCGGAGCAACCGACCCGGCCAACAATCAGGCGACGCTGCAAAACATCCGTCTGTGGGATTGGCGCGCACTGCAGGACACGCTGCGCCAGATTCAGGAAATCCGCACTTACTACGATTTTCCCGATATCGATATCGATCGCTATGAAATCGACGGCCAGATGCGTCAGGTCATGCTCGCCGCGCGCGAGTTGAGCGTCGAGAAGCTTCCCGAAAGCAGCCGCAACTGGATCAACGAAAAGCTCATTTACACCCACGGCTACGGCATCACGATGAATCCCGTCAATGGATTCACCTCCGAAGGATTGCCCACGCTGATCCTCAGCAACATGCCCATTCAGAGCACGGTGAAGAGCATCAACGTCACGCGCCCGGAAATTTATTTCGGAGAGATGACGAACACCGACGTGTACGTCAAAACGCGCCAGCAGGAATTCAACTATCCGCAGGGCCAGACCAACAACCTTACGTCCTACGAAGGCAACGGCGGCATCCTGCTCGGCGGATTTCTGCGTCGGATCCTGATCGCATTCGACCAGGGCGACATCTCCAAGCTGCCTTTCAGCGACGATATCAACTCGCAGAGCCGGTTGCTGATGCGCCGCAATGTCCGCGAACGCGTGGCCGCGCTCGCTCCCATGCTCACGTTCGACGCCGATCCCTACATCGTAGTCGGCGACGACGGCCGTCTTTCATGGATCATGGATGCATTCACCACCTCCGACATGTATCCGTATTCGAGCCACTACCCTCTCAACGGCAATCCCATTAACTACATGCGAAACAGCGTAAAAGTCGTGATTGATGCCTACAACGGCGACACGACCTTTTACGTATTCGACGCGCAGGATCCGATCATCGCGGCCTATCGCCAGATGTTCCCGTCCTTATTCAAGGACGCTTCGTCCATGCCGCCCACGCTGCGCAAACACGTACGCTACCCCGAGCTACTGCTCAAGCTGCAAGCCTCTGTGTATGGCCTTTATCACATGACCGATCCGGAAGTGTTCTACAACCGCGAAGATCTTTGGACTGTCGCGTCCGAGGTCGGCATGGGTGCATCGGGCGAGCAAAAGACGCAGGGCATGGAGCCGAATTTTGTCCTGATGAAGTTACCGGAAGAAAAGGCGGAAGAGTTCGTCGAAATTCTGCCCTTCACGCCCGCGAATAGAAACAACCTTATCGGCTGGATTGCCGGACGCAGCGATGGCGCGCAATATGGCACATCGATTGTTTACGATTTCCCAAAAACCAAGCTCGTCGACGGCCCGCTGCAGATCGAAGCTCGCATCGATCAGAACGCGCAACTCTCCGGGCAATTGACCTTATGGAATCAGCAAGGCTCGCATGTACGCCGCGGCACGTTGCTGGTGATTCCCTGCGGCCGCGCGCTGCTTTATGCAGAACCGATCTATCTACAGGCCGAGCGCAGCCCGATGCCGGAACTGCGCCTGGTGGTGCTCGCTCTGCAAGACCGTCTCGCCTATGGACCAACCTTCGAGTCCGCGATGAGGTCTTTATTCGAAGGAGAAACTTCGTCTCTCAGCGCTGCCAGTGCACCCTCAGAAGCTCCGCAGAATGCAGCGCCGAGTTCCGCGTCAGCGACGAAGCCTGCGGGAGACTTGAACGGCCTGATCGCCGGAGCGGCTAAAGATCTCGCCGACTACCAGCGCCTGACCGCGGAAGGCAAGCTCGGCGAAGCCGGACAGAAACTGGAGCAACTCAAGCGCAAGCTCGAGGAATTGAACTCGCGCCAAAAGTAGTCGCTCTGGAAAAAACAGCGGCGATCCATGATCGCCGCTCGACAGCACGACTCTAGCCTACTTTCCGCCGACTAACTGCTGCCCAAGATAGTTGCCAATGCCCATTTCCTTGATCGCATGCAGTTGCGCTTCAAGGAAATCCGCATGCCGCTCCTCGTCCGCGATCATGTGCTCAAAAAGAGCCTTGGAGCCATCATCCCCTGCCTCGACGCAGATTCTCGCTGCTTCGTTGTATTGGTGCACCGCGTCCTGTTCGTCTTTCAGGTTGATCTCCATCTGCTCCTGCACCTTCGTGCCGAGTTGTGGTTTCAACGCGACATCGACGCTGGGGACAGCATCGAGAAAGATGATGCGCTCGATGAGTCCTTCCGCATGCCGCATCTCTTCGATCGCCCTGACCTTGGTGAAATCACCGATCCTCTTGTAGCCCCAGTTCTGACACATCTCAGACTGCGTCATGTATTGCGCAATGGCCGTTAATTCTGCGCTCAGGGCCGCATTCAGCTGCGCAATGACTTTCTTGTCGCCTTTCATTGTTCGGGTCCTCCGTTCTGCCATCTTGCGGTGTCGGAGGAACACCTTGCTGTGACGCGGCGCACAGGGATTGGGTCGTACTGTGCCCCCGTGGGTTCCATGAGCACGGTTACGTCGTTTGTCACGAGATAAGGTTTTCCAGAATCTCGTTAAGCGCCGGGCTTCGCGCCTTGCTCCGCCTTCGGCTTCACATCGAACTCCGGATGCGGCACGCCCATCATCCACTTGTCGAACCAGCCGACGATATAATCCAGCCGCTCTACGCGGTGCCAGGGCTCTCCCGAGCGCGAAAGCTCGTGCGTCTCGCGCGGAAACATCACCATCGCTGTCGGCCGCTTCATATACTTCAGCGCGCGGAAAATCTGTTCGCCGCCTGAATCCGGCGGAGTCCGCGAATCCGATTCGCCGAGCACGAACATGATCGGCGTGTGGATATTCTTCACGAACGTGATCGCCGATCGGTTGGCATAATCCTGCGAATCTTCAAACGGTGGCGCCTTGAACCACCTCGGCTGAAAGAGCGTGAAATCGGCCGTATACCACCAAGAGGCCCAGTTCGAAATATCGCGTTGCGAAACCGCGGCGGCAAAACGGTCAGTCTGCGTGACGGTCCAGTCGGTAAGAACACCCCCGCCGCTGCCGCCAGTTACGCCGAGTTTCTTAGCATCCACATAGCCGCGCTTCAAGACTTCATCCACGCCGGCCATCAGGTCGCGGTAATCGTCTCCCGGATAGTGATACTGAATAATGTTGGCGAACTCCTGCCCATAGCTGGTCGAGCCGCGCGGATTGATGTAGAGCACCACATACCCCTTCGCGGCCATCCACTGAAATTCATGATCGAAGACCCACCCATAAGCCGCATGCGGCCCGCCATGAATGTTGAGAATCATCGGGTACTTCTTATACGGATCAAAGTCAGGCGGCTTCTGGATCCATCCTTGAATATCTTTCCCGTCGAAGCTCTTGTAATTGATCTCATCGGGCGCAGTGAGGTTCAGCTGCGACCACAATTTATGGTTGAAGTCGGTCAGGCGGGTTTGCGTGCCATCCGAGCCTATCGCAAAAATGTCGCCGATCATCACCGGCGTAGAGATCAGCGCAACGAT
>JBELAC010000315.1:0-3869 GCA_049509215.1 Terriglobales bacterium | reverse complement strand
CTTCCCGCGCCACGTCTTCCGCTTTCCGCCCCGCCTCCAACTGCTTCAGCGCTCCGATCATCTCCGCTTCCGTGTGCCTGCTCTTCGACATACTCCTTCCCCTTTCCTTCGTCCGAAATCATACTCGGACTTGTTCGGAATGCGGGGAGCAGGTCAGCGGCTCCCTTTGTTCCGCCTTAACATCTCCGCCTTATAATGATCTCTCACCATGGCCTCCACTCAACCGAATCCTCCACAGCCAAATCTGAAAGCAAAAGCCGGTCATTTTTGGCAGCGCGTCAGCGATGGGCTGCAGATGCATCAACTCTGGGGGCAGTTTGTAAAAGACGCGCGCTCCAGCTACCGCCTGTATTCCGCGGGGCTGGCCGAGCGGCATGCGGGACAATCGCGGGGGCAGCGCTTCTGGTACCTGGCCAAGGCCCTGTTCTGGGCAATCATCGAAAAACTTTCACCGGCACGGCGCGTGTTGGTTTTACTCGGGCTGATCCTGCTCTTCTTCCCGGCCGCTGGATTCACCTACAGCGACAAGGCGGGTGACGTCCACATCAGCGAAATTGATCTGCACGTGTGGGGCGGACTTTCGATTCTCGTCGTGCTGCTGTTGGAACTGTCCGACCGCGTAGTCATGAAGCGCGATCTGGAGATCGCAAAAGACATCCAGGCATGGCTCTTGCCGGGCGCTCCGCTGCGGATCCCCGGTTACGCAATCGCATACGCAACGCGTCCGGCCAACACGGTAGCGGGAGATTATTACGACGTCATCCTTCGGCCGGGCGCGACGCCGAGTGCAGACCGCGTGCTGTTCGTGGTGGCCGACGTTGCGGGAAAGAGCATTCCGGCCGCCATGCTGATGGCAACTTTCCAGGCCAGTTTGCGAACCTTGTCGTCGAGCCGAATACCCCTGTCACAACTCGTCGCCGATCTCAACCAGTATGCCTGTTCGAACAGCCAGGGCGGGGCAAAATTCACGACGGCGTTTCTGGCGGAGCTTGATCCCGTCACTGGTCAGTTAGCTTACGTGAATGCCGGGCATAACGTACCGATCCTGCGCCGAAAATCGGGCCTAGTAGAGCGGCCCGACGTTGGCGGAATCCCGATTGGCGTTTTGGCGGCCGCGACCTACGAGGTTGGAACGACTCGCTTGGAGGATGGTGACTGGCTGGTGATTTTCACCGACGGCGTGGTCGAAGCAATGAACGCAAACGGCGAAGAGTATGACGAGCCCAGGCTGATCCCTCTCCTTGATCGGAGCGCGGGATCGCCGCCGCCGGAACTATTGCGCAGTCTGCTGACTGACCTGGATTTGTTCGTGGGGAACACTCCCCAGCACGACGATATGACCTGTTTGCTGCTCAAGCGGGGCTGAATCGGTGATCCCGACGAGCGCCAGGTAATTGGCTGCGGTTGCTTGCGCCTGCGTCACGTTCGCGGAAATGTTCCGGGCTTGCATGAGAGCCCGGCTGGCCTTCTCAGCTTGCCCGCTACGGCGCAACCCATCTGCGAGAAGAAACAACTTCACATCATCATTGGGGTCGGCGCTCACGGCCTGTGAAAAGTCCGCGGCCGCTTCCCCGGAATCTCCGTTGCGTAGCGCGAGAAGCCCCGATCCCATCCATGCCATCCCCTCCTGGGAATTGAGGCGCAGCGCGTTCTGATAGCTTTGCGCGGCTTCATCATAGTGCCGCAGCTGCAGGCGAGCTAAACCGATTTCGCTGGCCGCCACAGCCTTCACCCTGGGATCGGACGAGGTACGCAGAACCGAATCGCATTCCTCGATAGCCTCCTGTGAATGTCCGACCTGCAATTCGTAGTTCGCCAGCGAGAGCAACTGGACGGGAGGATACTCATGAAGCACTTTCGCGGCTCGAAATTGGGCCACGGCTTCATCCGATCGTCCCTGCTTGGCTAGAGCTATGGCGAGATTGTCATGCGCCATGTAATTCCCTTTTGTCACGCTCAGCGTGTAGCGCCAGAGGGTTTCGTCGTCATGCCAGTAGCCGAGTTGGTGAGACGTGAGGCACCCGAGAATAAGAAGCGCGCAAACAGCGGTGCCAGCGACCCACGGGCTCGGGATTCGACACTGGCAGACGATTGCGTCAAGGCTCCATACCACCGCCACAAATATACCGATCAAGGGCAAATACGCGTAGCGGTCAGCCATGGCCTGCTCGCCGACCGTGATAATGCCGATCATCGGAACCAACGTGCCAAGAAACCACAGCCAGCCCACCATCAGATAGCGCCGGTCACGCAAGTACAGCACGATCAGTGAGAGCAAGACCAGCACGGCCCCCGATGCGATCACCTGCCAAGCCGGGAACGGCGTTCCCGACCGCGGATACATGGGAACCAGACGAGAAGGCCAGAACGCCTTCCCGAGATAGCCCACATACGAGACAAAGATATTCTGGAGTCGAACCCATGCCGAGACTTCGGAAACCGTCCGCACGGCGTTCCCGGCCCGCTGAGCCAACACCGTGACGACCGAATCAGCGGCGGCAAGAACAAAAAGAGGCCATTTTTCCCAGACCAGGAAACCAAAGCTTCGCGGAAAACATGTGCTCGTTCCAGCCGTGGCCACAGATCCGGCTCCCATTCGTTCAAGGGGCCAGTAATCCCAGAGCAGCAGCACAAAGGGCAGAGTGACGATCTGCGGCTTCGCCATAAGACCAAGCGCAAACAGAATCGTGACCGAACAATACCAGGAATTTCGCCCGCTGCGCGCATATCGATCGTACGCATGCATGGCGAGCAGGAAGAACAGCATGCTCAATACATTCTTGCGCTCGGCGGCCCATGCAACCGACTCCACATTGACCGGGTGCAGGGCAAAAAGCGTACCCACAAGCAAACTGGCCCACGCCAGCCCGGTCGCCCTTCTTAGCAGAAGAAACACTAGAACAGCGTTGCAGGTGTGCAGCAGAAGATTTGTATAGTGATGGCCAATCGGATTGAGGCGGAAGAATTGGCAGTCCACGGCATGCGATAGCCAGGTCACTGGATGCCAGTTTCCGGTGTGAAAGGTCGTGAACGCCCATTTCACGGTCTGCCAGGTCAGGCCACTCTGAACGTGGGGATTCTTAAGGATGTAGGGAGCATTGTCGAAATCAATAAACTGGTTGTGAACGATAGGGTTATAGAAAGCCAGTGTGGCCACCGCTAATAGCAGGCAGAGCGTAACGACATGGGTTTCTCGGGAAACGCGCATAGCGGTAGTTGGCGGCAGCTCAAGTCCTGCTCGTCGAGAGCTTCGTGCCGATGACAATCGTAGCGTGACGTTCCCTCGATAAAGATGGTTTGATCTGCAGATCGCAACCGAAGGTAACGCACCTCTATGCCCGCTGCGGATGAAAGTGCCGCCTGACACAAATGAACCGTGTGGAGTTCTTTCTCCCAGACCGGCCTTTCGAGACCGAGCGAAGAAGAGAATTCGAGCGCAAGAAGGTTGTTGTGCGGACGTTCTCAACTGGGGATACCGGCCCGCTTTGGCTGTTGGACGGGCAGTTCGCACGCAAAGCGAAAAAACAGATGCACTGGCAAAATTTGTCAATCTAGCGCCCGGAAAGTGTCATACTGGGAACGGCGGAGGCACGACGAAGGTGACTTTCCCGCACAAGGCCATTGAAACAAAAGGGATTTGGTACGGAAGGACATCTGACTTCCGTCACTTGGGGCTCTGGCACTCTGAGTGCGATAGTAACGGCGAGTTGGTCATCACCCAACCAGACAGTCAAACGGAGACGAGGAAAATATCAATGCGGAAACAGAAGGGCTTCTCACTTATCGAATTGCTGATCGTGGTTGCGATCATTTTGATCATCGCCGCTATCGCCATTCCGAACTTGCTGCGCGCTCGCATTGCGGCCAAT
>JBELAC010000314.1:0-3879 GCA_049509215.1 Terriglobales bacterium | reverse complement strand
CGCGACCGCATCGTCAAGCGCATCGCACGCGAACTGCGCGACGGATTCTACGTCAACCTCGGCATCGGCATGCCGACGCTGATCGCCAACCACGTCCCGACCGGCATCGACGTCATCCTTCAATCCGAAAATGGAATGCTCGGTATCGGACCGTATCCGGTCGAAGGCACTGAAGATGCCGACCTGATCAACGCAGGAAAAGAAACGGTCACCGAAATGCCCGGCACGGCCTACTTCTCCAGCGCCGATTCATTTGCCATGATTCGCGGCGCCCACGTCGACCTCAGTGTTCTGGGCGCGATGGAAGTCGACGAGCAAGGTAACCTCGCCAACTGGATGATCCCCGGCAAAATGGTGAAAGGCATGGGCGGAGCCATGGATCTGGTCGCCGGCGCCCGCCGCGTCATCATTGCGATGGAGCACGCTACAAGAGACGGCCAGCCCAAGATCCTGAAAAAATGCACGCTCCCGCTGACCGGAGTAAAAGTTGTCGACACGATTGTCACCGAGATGGCTTACATTCGAGTCACTCACGAGGGCCTCGTGCTCGAAGAGGTGGCCCCCGGCCTGACCGCCGAAGACGTCCAACGCGCTACCGAAGCAAGGCTGCACGTCAGCCCCACGCTGAAAACAATGGATAGTTAGAGACTCGACACTCCGAATCTCAAACGCGAAAGGGCGCCCTCATCAGCCGCACCGGCAGGAATACAACTTCCCGCACCAATGCCAGAGCCCCATGCACGGCGATCCCAACGATGCGAAACGGGAGCAGCAGAAGCCAGACGATTGGATAAAGAATCAGCGCCAACAGCGCCAGCGGCCAGCAGAGGACAAACAGTACGCACCACAGCAGGAAGGCGAACATGGCAGACCTCCTCACACAATGATACGGCGGCTTGAGGAGAAAAGTTCCGCGCTATGAGCCCGGCAATTCGCCGCTCGACTCTGCTTGTGAGGCAAGATACTTTTTCAGGAATTGCAGTGTGCGCAGCCCGGCATCGCGCCAGACCTCATTCGCGAATCCGTGTCCAGCTCCGGAATAGATTTTGATGTCATAAGGAATGTTCTTTTTTTCGAGCAACTGCTGTAACTGATAAGCCTCTTCCACGGGAATCGTCGCATCCGCTTCCCCGTGCAGGATGAGCACCGGACAAAAACGCCGCATAAAGAACTTCATCTCTCGCGGAAGGCCGCCGAAAAACTCGACCACCGCACGCACCCGGCCATCAATACAGGCATTCGCCAGCGAAAGATAAGCGCCCAGAGAAAAGCCGAGCAATCCGATCCGCGCGCGATCCACCCCGGGCTGGTTCTCAACAAAGCTGATCGAGTCCCACAGAGTTTTCATCCACACCGGAAAATTCTTGAAAATGATCTGCTTGTCGGCAAACTGCGTACCGGTCCGGTCGAAGTAGTGCAACACATAAACCGCGAAGCCCTGCTCGGCAAGAAGGACAGCGGCCTTGTCCATCCCCGCAACCCCGCCGCCCGCACCGTGCAGCGCGATCACAGCCGGCAACAAATTCCCGGCATTCGCCGGCAGGTAGGCATCAAGACGGACGGTTTTGCCTCCGCTGTCGAACGTCAATTGTGATTCATTGATTGAGGACGCCATTGAGGTGTGGAAAGTTCGCAGAACGCACCGACAAATACGATTGTCATTCCGACCCGAGCGAAACCGAAGCGTCTCTTTCTTGTGTGACGCGGCCAACAAACAGAATTTCGCTACACCACTTTTTCAGCAAGCTCGCGAAGCGATTTTATATACGGTTCCCGAGCAATCCCGCGCTCCGTAATAATCGCCGCCACATACTTCGCCGGAGTCACGTCAAATGCCGGGTTTTCAATCTCGACTCCATTCGGCACCATCTGCTTGCCGGCAATGTGCGTAACTTCCCGCGCATCCCGCTGTTCAATCGGAATCCCGCTTCCATCAGGCGTTTCCAGATCCACCGTTGAGATGGGCGCAGCGACATAAAACGGAATCCCGTGCTCCTTGGCGAGAACCGCAACTGTATAGGTTCCGATTTTGTTGGCGACATCGCCGTTGGCGGCAATTCGGTCCGCCCCAACGACGATGGCCCCAATCTTGCCCTTACTCATCATGGCTCCAGCCATGTTGTCGGAAATGACTGTGGTGGGAATGCCGTCTTTCATGAGCTCCCATGCGGTGAGACGTGAACCTTGCAGAAACGGCCGCGTTTCGTCGGCGTAGACATGAATTTTCTTGCCCTGCTCAACGGCCGCGCGAATCACACCCAGCGCCGTCCCATAACCGGCTGTGGCCAACGCTCCCGCATTGCAGTGCGTGAGCACACCACCACTCGCAGGCATCAGCGTCGCGCCATGACGGCCCATTGCCTGATTCGCGGCAATGTCCTCGGCGTGCATGCGCTGCGCCTCTTCCACGAGAGCCTGCTTGATCTGCGGGATGGGACGAACGCGGAGCTTCTCGAATTTCTCCTGCATGCGCCGAATCGCCCAGAAGAGATTGACCGCGGTCGGCCGCGTCTGGCGAATCGCCTCGCAGATTTGATCGAAATCCTGCTTGAGATCGGGGCCGTTCTCGGCCTTGGAATTTTGCACTCCAAGCGCAATGCCCATGGCCGCCGCCACGCCGATGGCAGGCGCCCCGCGCACTACCATGTTGCGGATAACGTCAGCCACCTGCTGGTGCGTCGTGCAGGTTACATACACTTCTTCGGTAGGCAGCTTTGTCTGATCAATAAAGACTACGCCGCGGTCGGTCCATTCGAGAGTTTGAATCATGAATTCTATCGTTGGTCGTTAATCGTCAGTCGTTTGCTATTCGCCGTTCGCTGTTCGCGCTCTCGTACGCTAAGCGCCGAGTGCCAGATGCTGCTTCCTCACTTCCGTCGCGGTGAAGATCGAGATGAAGTGAGCAGGCGCCGCAGCTTTCTCCACATCGGGCCGTCCGTGGGCATCTTGCCGCTCGACCAGGCACATAACGCCAACGACTTCGAATCCAAAGGCGCGCGCCGCTTCAATCGCATCCACCGTCGATCCGCCGGTGGTACAAACGTCGTCGACAATCACAACCGCAGAGCCCACTTCGCGAAAACCTTCGATACGCTGGCCCGTTCCATGTTGCTTTTCCGATTTACGCACCAGAAAACCGTGCAGCGTCCCGCTCGTAACGGCAATGGCCACCACAATCGGATCCGCCCCCATCGTGAGCCCGCCGATCGCGGTAGCGTCCCACCCCTGCTCGCGTATCTCATCAAGAAAGACCTGTCCCACAAGCTGCGCCCCGCGCGCGTCCAAGGTAGTCGTGCGGCAGTCAACGTAGTAGTCGCTCGTCGAGCCGGAAGACAACTTGAACTCGCCCAGCCGAAACGATTTGCCGGCCAGCATCTCCAGAAGTTCTTGGCGCGCAGTAGACATGAATTTCTACGATAACAAAAAACAGCCGCCAGCACCCAGTACCCTGTCCTACTGATTTAGCTTCTCCAAATGCCGAAACCCGTCGGTCGCGAAGAACATCAACGTGGAGATCGTTCCGTTGTAAGCAACGTGAATCAACAGTCCAGCCGCAACCGAATTCTTCCTGGCGCGCACCAGCGTAAGAACCATGCCGACCAGAAAGATGACCAGCACGGGGCCCCAGGAATTACTGAGTTGTGAAGCGTGCAGGAGAGCAAAGGCGCACGCGGTGATAAACACGGCAGCGGATAATCCGATGGTGCGCGCGAGCACTGGATAGAGAAATCCGCGGAAGAAAAATTCTTCCATCAACGGAGCCAGCGTGACCCCGAAGATGGTGAGCGCCCAGGCCTCGGCGGGCGTGCGGAAGAAAGTATCGATCGGCAAATTTTTCGGAATCGGAAGCCGGCTCGCTAGCAATTGCAACACCACGGA
>JBELAC010000313.1:0-3935 GCA_049509215.1 Terriglobales bacterium | reverse complement strand
GAAAAGTCCACCGCGAGCGCGTAGGCGGCGTCGATGGAGCCGTGGCGATTCAGGATCGCAACGATGTCGGCAGGCTTGATCCCGTTGAAGCCGCCATTGCTGAGGACGGATTCGATGGTGGCGCGCTCGGCGGCATCGCAACGTTCGAGCGCGTGCAGGACCGCCATCGTCGCTTTGCCTTCCCGCAAGTCGCTGGCGACCGGCTTGCCCAAAACTTCTTCCGAGGCAGTGAGGTCGAGGACGTCATCGACAATCTGAAAAGCCATGCCAAGATTGCGTCCGTAACCGGCCAGGCGATTTTGATCAGCGTCGCTCGCACCCGCCAGAATTCCGCCCAGCTTCATGCAGACAGAAAACAGGCACGCCGTCTTGCGGTGGATCAATTCGAAATGCTCGTCGAGAGAAATCGCTTTGCCGAGGCGCTCGATCTGCAGCAGTTCGCCTTCGACCATGGCTTGCGTCAAATCGATCAACGCGTCGAGAACATGGAAGTTGCGCTCCTGCACGGCGATCTTGAAGGCCTGCATGTAGAGCCAGTCGCCGGCGAGCACGCACTTGGAATTGCCCCACTGCGTGTTGGCAGCGGGACGTCCGCGGCGAATCTCAGCCTCATCAATGATGTCGTCATGGACGAGGGTTGCGGTATGGATGATTTCGACGACTGATGCCAGCTTGACAGCGCCGGTCCCCTTGTACCCGAAGAGCTTTGCGGAAAGCAGGAGAAGAGCGGGGCGGATCCGTTTGCCTCCGCCGGCCCGCAGATATTCACCGATCTCGGTGATGGCGGAGACATTCGAGACCGTGTCCTGACCGAACTGTTCCTCGATCGCGACGATGTCGTCGCGCAGGAGGTCGAAGATCTCTTTTCCGTTAATGGCGCTAGTTGTGCTCAAATTCTGAGTTCTCACCGCCGAGTCGCCGAGTACGCAGAGGAAAACGGCTCAACGAATCACATTTGCAGGTTGACAGATCGCCTCGGCGTCCTCTGCGTCTCGGCGGTGATATTTAGTTCGTCCGGTAATTTGTAAACTGCAAATCGATACCGAAATCGTGACCCTTGACCATCGCGATGACTCCCTGCAGCGTATCGCGATCCTTACTGCTCACGCGGACCAGGTCGCCTTGAATCGAGGCCTGCGCTTTTGCCTTGGAGTTCTTGATCAGCTTGACGATCTCGCGTGCCTTTTCGATCGGGACACCCTGCTGCAGCGTGATCTTCTGCTTCACAGTGCTTCCGGCAGCGGGTTCGAGCGCCCCGTAGGTGAGTCCTTTCAGCGGCACCCCGCGCTTGACGAGCTTCTGCTGGAAGACGTCGTTCACGGCTTTCATCTTAAATTCATCGGCCGAGTGCAGAATGATGGCCTCATGGCCCTCCATTGCGATCTGCGACTTGGAGTCCTTGAGATCAAAGCGCGTACTGACTTCTTTCATCGCCTGCTGAATGGCGTTGCCGACTTCCGCGAGGTCGATTTTGCTCACAATGTCGAAACTGTTATCGGGCATTGATTTGTGTCTTCACGTCTTTAGATTGTCGTGCCAGGCTAAGGGAAGCACTTGTTTTTGCAGAGAGCTGGAAGCTCAACCCCGCGCGCCTGCCTAAAAGTGGCACTCCTGAGGTTATCAGAAGAAGCAACCTCTGGGCAGGTAAAGCGGCTGCTCAGTTTTTGCGCCTTTCATCGAGTTTAAAGAAACGACGGAAGTTCTCGGCCGTTTGCGCGCCCACCGCCTCAGCCGGAAGATTGCGGAGTTCGCCGATGCGGCGTGCAACTTCAATCACAAACGACGGTTCGTTGCGCTGGCCGCGATGCGGAATGGGCGCCAGGTAGGGCGAATCGGTTTCAATCAGCATGCGGTCGAGGGGGACGAATTGGGCGGCGTCGCGGATGTTTTGGGCTTTCGGGAAAGTGATGTTGCCGGCAAAAGAGATCAGGAAGCCCATGTCCAGCGCGTGCCGCGCGTGCTCGACGCTTCCGGTGAAGCAGTGAAGAATGCCGCCGAGGCCAGCGGAACTGAGCTGTCCGGCGCTGCCACGCTCGCCGGACCAGTGGTCGGCGATCATGGCGAGGCAGTCGTCCCAGGCGTTCTCGCTATTGTCGGACGGACGACAGTGAATGATGATGGGCAATTTCGCGGTCTGCGCGAGCTCCATCTGCCGCCGGAAAACTGCTTTTTGCGTATCGCGGGGTGAGTGATCGTAGAAATAGTCGAGGCCGATTTCTCCCCATCCAATGACCCGTGGATGTTTTGACCATTTGAGCAGTTTGGAATAAGCCTCTTCGTTTGCGAGGCTCGCTTCGTGGGGATGGATGCCGACGCTGGCCCAGATCTCCGGGTATTGGGCTTGACCGCTGTATTTTTCCGCCAACCGGATGCCGCAGTCGGCCGTGTCGGGTCCCTCGCCATTTCCGATTGCCAGGTAGGATTCGATGCCGGTGGCTTTGGCGCGCGCCAGCACGGCGTCCCGGTCAGCGTCGTAGCGTTTGCCTTCGAGATGGGCGTGGGAGTCGATGAACATAGAGTGGGTCGTTCGTCGTTGGTCGTCAGCACTCTTGGGTGGAGACGCAGCTTGCGGCGTTTCCCTGTCGGCACGAATTTGCGGAGACGCCGCAAGCTGCGTCTCTATAGCAACTCTTGCGCGAACTACTTCAATCTCGTCCCCAGCGGTACATCCTCGAGGAAGCTGGCCAACACGGGCTTTCCGCCTTCGGGCGAGGCCGCAACGATCATGCCGTTCGATTCGAGGCCGCGCAGTTTGCGAGGTGCGAGGTTTGCCACGATCACGACCTTGCGTCCAATTAGCGACTCTGGCGCGTAGGCCTCGGCAATCCCGGCGACCAGTTGCCGCACTTCGGTTCCAAGGTCAACTTCCAGACGCAGCAGTTTGTCGGCGCCCTTTACGCGCTCCGCTGTTTTCACCTGCGCCACGCGCAACTCAACCTTGGCGAAGTCGTCGATGCTGATCTTGCCATCGGGAATCGTTGGCGCAGGCTGGGCGGGGGCAGTGGGCGCTTGAGGCGCTGTCGCTGAAGTGCCGGCAATAACTGTTGTCGCGGCAGGCGGCTTCCCAGCGTCACTCGGCTGGACGGGCGGGGCGCCCGTCGCTCCAGTCTGTTCTTCCATTTTCTGCATCCTCTCTACTGCCGATTTATCTGCGCGGGGAAATACGGCCTGTACGGCGCCGAGTTTCGTGCCGAGCTGCAATTGTCCCCAGCGCAGTTCCATCAGGTCGAATTTCGTTATCTCTCCCAGGCCCATCTGCTGCCAGATTTTCGCTGTCGAATCAGGCATCACCGGATGCGCCAGGGCGGTTACGATTCTTAGCGCTTCTGCGCTCGTGTAGAGCACAGTAGCGAGCCGCTGGCGGCTTTCTTCGTCCTGCCTGTCGCCGAGGGACCACGGCTCGTTTTCGACGATGTACTTATCCACGGCCGAGACCAGGCCCCAGGCTGATTCAAGCGCGCGCGAGAATTGATACTGACCGAAATATGACGCGAAATCAGAAATGGCTTTCTTCGCCGCCTCCGCAATCGCGTCGTCCTGGGACCTGTGCGCGGCGTGCGAAGGGTAGGGAACCTCTCCCTTGAAATAGCGCGTGATCATAGTCAGGGTGCGGCTGGCGAGATTGCCCAAGCCATTGGCAAGATCGGCGTTGTAGCGCTGCACGAGCGCATCGAAGCTGAACGAGCCATCCTGCCCAAACACGATTTCGCGCAGCAAAAAGTAGCGCAGGGCGTCGGTGCCCAGCACGTCGACGATCGTCTCGGCGCGTACAATATTGCCGCGCGACTTCGACATCTTGCTTTCTTCAAACAGCAGCCAGCCGTGCGCGGTGATGCCTTTCGGCAAAGGCAATCCCGCCGCCATCAGAAAGGCCGGCCAATAGACGCAATGGAAGCGGACGATTTCCTTGCCGATCATGTGCACGTCGGCGGGCC